>CBFGYX010000154.1:0-4860 GCA_965653075.1 uncultured bacterium | reverse complement strand
GACGAACGCCTCCACGCCGTGGCGAGACAGCAACGTGGCCGCGGCGACGCCGCTTCGTCCCGCGCCGACCACGGTCACTCGTTTCCCTGTGAGGTCCTGCCGTGTCATCGAACCCTCAGCGTCAACAGTGCCGCGATGATGGTCACCGCCGTCACAATCCAGAAGCGAACGACGATTTTGGCTTCGTGCGTGCCCTGGGCTTCATAATGGTGATGAAGGGGTGCCATCAAAAAAATGCGTTCGCCGCGCCCGGTGCGCCGCTTCGTGTATTTGAAGTAGCCGGTCTGGATGATGACCGACAGCGCCTCGAGGAAGTACACGGCGCCGAGCAGGGGGAGCAGCAGTTCTTTGCGGATGGCCAGCGTCAGTGATGCGATGGCCGCGCCAAGGGCCAACGAGCCGGTATCACCCATAAAAACGGTTGCCGGATATCCGTTGTACCAAAGGAAGCCGAAACATGCCGCCACCATCGCCGCCACGAATACCGTGAGCTCGCCCGTTCCCGGCAGGTACATGATGTCGAGGAACTCCGCCATCACGACGTTGCCCGATGCATAGCACAGCACCATCAATCCGAGAGAGACGAACGCGGTGACGCCGGTGGTGAGGCCGTCGAGGCCGTCGGTCAAGTTGACGGCGTTCGAAACGGCCGTCATAATGAACACGGTGACCGGCAGATACACGATCCAGCCGAGATCCACGGCACCGAACCAGCCCTCGAAAAAGTGATAGTCGAAGACCTTGTCTCTGATGAACGGCAGATAAGTCGTGGTGTGATACGGCTCAAAAGCCGGCGTGAAATAGAGCACGCTTCCCACGATGAGTCCGATCGTAACCTGCGCAGCCACTTTCGCCCGAGCCGGGATGCCGTCTTTGTTTTTCTTGACGGTCTTCGTGTAGTCGTCGATGAAGCCGACGAGGCCCATCCAGAGCGTCGCCAGCATGATCAGCCAGACGTACGTCTCGGCAATGGCACCCCAGAGCAGCGTGGCAATCGAGATGGATAGCAAAATGATGACACCTCCCATGGTGGGCGTGCCTGCTTTATGCGTGTGATCCACCGCGCCGGCATCTTCGCCTTCACGGACCCGCTCACCGAGCTGCTTCGCCGAAAGCCAGTTGATGATGTGCCGCCCTGCAAACAGCGCGATGCACAGGGCCGTGATACCGGCCAGTGCCGCTCGCACCGTGATGAACTGGAACACCTGAAAGCCCGGTGGGCTGAATGTCTGCTCCAGATATTCGAACAAGTAGTAAAGCATCTGCCTGCGTTGTTTCGCGAAGGTGCGGTAGCGCCTCTCTATTGCTCGGTTGGGAGGGCACCGAACGCGATGGCGACCTCGGCTCGGTCATCGAACGAGATGCGTTTGTCGCCGATAATCTGGTAGGGCTCATGTCCTTTGCCGGCTACAAGCACGACGTCTCCCGGGCGTGCCGATACCGACGCCAACCTGATGGCCTCGCGCCGGTCAACAACCCAGTGAGCTCGTTCGGGCGAGTTCATCCCTCGACGGATGTCGTTCATGATTGCCTCCGGCTCTTCGGTTCTCGGGTTGTCGCTGGTTACGATAACATGGTCGGCAAACGTCTCTGCGATCGATCCCATGACGCGCCGCTTCGAGGTGTCCCGGTTGCCTCCGCAACCGAAGACGCACCATATCTGCTGATTGGGTCGTCGCGTTTCACGGACGGCCTTGAGCACACTCTCGAGCGCGTCGGGGGTGTGGGCGTAATCGACGATCACGGTCCGTCCATCCTCAAAACTCATCTGCTCGAAGCGCCCCGGAGCCGGCGGGGCCTCCGCCAGCGACTGGATCAGATCTTTTCGGTCGATACCGAGCGCGACGCCTGATGCATACGCCGCCGCAATGTTGTAAGCGTTGAACCGGCCCACGAGCCTGAAACGCTGCCGGTGGCCGTCGAGCTCGAGCTCGATGCCGCCGAGATTGTTATCGACGATCTCAAAGCGGATGTCGGCCTCGGAAGACATCCCGAACGAAAGCTTGCGCGCCGAAGTCCTGCCTACCATTTGCGCGCCCAGTTCGTCGTCGATGTTGAAGACGGCGGTCGCATCGGCGGAGAGTTGGTCGAACATGCTCCGCTTCGCGAGGAAGTAGTCATCGTAAGATGGGTGGTAATCCAGATGGTCGCGGCTCAGATTGGTGAACACCGCGACATCGAACTCAATACCGTAAACGCGATGTTGATGTAGCGCGTGCGACGAGACCTCCATGGCGAGGTAGCGGCACTCTTCGCGCTTCATTCGGGCGATGATTCCGTTAAGCTCGATGGCATCCGGTGTGGTGTGTGTGACCGGCGTAATGAGATCACCGATGCGCACCTCGACCGTGCCGATGAGTCCGCTCTTGTAGCCAAGCCCGCTCAGCATCCCGTAAACGAGCATGCTGGTCGTCGTCTTTCCGTTGGTGCCGGTAATGCCTACAGCGCCGATGTCTCGCGACGGATTGCCGTAAAATCTGGTGGCAAGTACCGCGAGTGCGCGCCGCGAATCGTGTACGCGTACGAAGCTGGTGCCGGAGGCGTACGTGTCCTCCGGCACCGCCTCGCACACGATGGCGACAGCTCCGTTAATAACAGCCTTGTCAATGAACATGTGGCCGTCCGCTGTACCTCCGCGGATGGCCACAAATGCGCCGCGACGACCCACCTTCCGGCTATCATTGGATAGGTGATCGATCGCGATGTCGTTAAGCGCGATGTCGTCAAGCTTATCAGGCGCCAGAACCAGCAGTCCCTCTTCTTTCAGGGCATTTACGAGTGTGGAAAGGCGCATCGCGTCTGGGTGGCGGGTATCATGATTCCGATGGTGATCAGCGAAGCGTAAGAATCGCCGTCTCGGGACGAGGCGCTCCGGCCTGTGGCGATTGTCGAATAACCGTTCCGCTTCCCTCGATTCGCACATCAACATCCATTGCCCTCAGCCAGTACATTGCTTCGCGCGCCGTGAGCCCCGTCAGATCGGGCATCTGCGGATCCGTGTCGTTTCGAGTGTCGGTGAGCGTAATCCGCGTTCGGTCGAGTGGCACCGTTCGCTCGCCGGGTGCCGGTAGCTGCGAGGAGACGGGAAGAAAAGCCTGCTGCTCATCCGGCCACGCCACCTGTAGATTTCTTGCTGAGAGCCGCGCGGTTGCCACAGCGGCTGGTTTGCCGGTAAAGTCCTCGACTTCCACCGGCAGATAGTCCGGCAGCGTATCTCGAGGCGCGACGTGATCGGCTACTTCCGGGAGCGTTGCGAGCCACCGCTGGGCCGTCCGCTGAAATACGGGTGCCGCAACAACACCGCCGTAAACACTCGTCCTCGGCTCATCCATCACGACGATCATCGCCACGGCAGGCTCATCGGCCGGAAAGAAACCGACGAACGATGCCCGATAGGCTCCAGAGACGTAGGCGCCGTCTTGCACCTTGCGCGCCGTGCCGGTTTTGCCGGCCACTTTCATCCCCTCGATCTGTGCCTGACGCGCGGTACCGTCGGTCACCGCCTTCTCGAACGCGGGGATGAGGCTGCGTGCCGTTTCAGCATCGAATGCCCGACGAACGGAGTCCATCGGGACGGTCCACGTCGTGCGGCCGGTAACATCTCGGCGCTCTGCGACGATATGCGGCTGGACGAGCAGGCCGCCATTGGCCAGCGCGGCGTATGCCGTCACGATCTGGAGCGGCGTGGCATCGATTGCATACCCGATGCTCATCGACGTCTTCGACGTCCGGTTCCAGTTCCGTGGATTTGGGAGGGTGCCACTGACTTCCCCGGGTAGATCCACGAACGTCGGCAGCCCGAATCCGAAGTTGCGCACGTATTGATAGAACGCGCCGTCGTCAACCTTCAGGATGGTGCTCGCCGTGCCGACGTTGCTCGACACCGCGATGGCATCCTCAAACGAAATGCGGCCGTGCGCCCGCGTGTCGCGCATGGTTCGCCCGCCGAACACCGCCGATCCGTTGCCGGTGTCGATGGTGTCGCTCAGCGAAATCACGCCTTGCTCGAGTGCAGCCACGGCCGACACCAGCTTGAAGGTGCTCCCCGGCTCCATTCGGTCGGTGATGGCATGTAAGCGCCTCACGTCGTCTCGGTAGCTGGATGCGCGGTTCGGGTTGTACGTCGGGGCACTTGCCATCGCCAGGATGGCGCCGGTGTGTGGGTCGATTGCGACGGCCGTTCCCCAGCGCGCGCCTGCATCAGCCACACCTCGGGCAAGCTCCTCCTCGAGGATCGCCTGCCGCACGAGATCAATCGTCAAGACGATCGATTCGCCATGGTGCGGTTCAACAACTTGCCCGCCCACGGATGCCTTCAGCATGCCGAGCCGGTCGCGCTTGACGGCTCGTCTGCCGTCCTCGCCACGCAGAAACTCATCGTACTGAAGCTCGACACCTGCAATCCCGCGCCCATCCGTATCCACGAAGCCCAGCACGTGGGCCGCAGCTTCGTCGTACGTGTACCGGCGGGCGTAACGCTCAGTCAGAATCAACCCCGGAACGTCCCATCCGTCGATCTCTTCTTTCTGTCGTTCACTCAGATTGCGGGCGAGCAGCACGTACTGCGGACTCCGACGGCCATTTACGCGCCGTTCGATCCGAGCCCGGCTTTCGCCTGTAAGCTTTGACAGTCTTTCAAAGAACGATCCGGCAACTGCCGGAGTGAAGCCACGTGTCGTAGGGTCGAGTGCGAGGTCGTAGCGCGGCGCGTTGACGGCGAGTGTTCGGCCTGCACGGTCGAAAATCACCCCGCGCATAGCCGGAATCGTCACAAACGAGCTGGCTTGACGCTCGCCTTGCTCTTTTAATTCGGCGCCGTCTCCGATGTGGACGCGCAGAATTTGACCGACAATGAAGACG
>CBFGYX010000153.1:0-4877 GCA_965653075.1 uncultured bacterium | reverse complement strand
GATGCGTACTGGTACGTGGTGATGATAATCTGCGTGTTGATGTTCTTGAGGAAGACGGCCTCGGAGTCGGCCACGCAGAACGATAGCGGCGGCGCGCCAATGTTGCGGAAGAGCATGCCGAGCTCCTGCGGATCGGCGTACTGGTCGCGGAGGTTGCCGCGCGGCACGAAGACGACGAGCTTGTCGGCCACGCCCATCGAGAGTGCGACGATGAAGGACGACAGCGCGGTAATCGTTTTGCCGTAGCCCGGGACGAAGACGCCGAGCTGGTACGTGTCTCCATGCTCGAAGGCGGAGGCGAGCTTACGGAGAAAGAGCTCCTGCCCGCGACGGAATTGGAATCCGTTCTGAGGGGTGATGCCCGGGAGCGGCCCGGACCAGATTTCACTAAGGGCGGAGTCGTGGGCGGTGTCGGTCGACCGGCCGGCGGCGCTTTGCATACGGATGAACTACTGCGTCTTTCGGCTTCGGATCAGCGTCACAAGAGGGGTGCTGAAGAACGCCAATCGGCGGCACAATTGCAGCGAGCGCAGCGTGAAATCGGGACGACCCGCATTGGCGTTGCCGGCCGGCCGAATGTGAATTCGTGCGAGTAATTCGGCTCGAAGCGCTCGATGGTTCGTTACCGAGGCTGTCTTAATCACTGGATTCTGGAGGAAATGCCGTCATGCGGATAATCTTTGTGCTGGTTCTGCTGGCGTCGTCAGCCAGTTGCGCGGGATTGGCAGGTGAGGAGGTTCTGACCGATCCGGGAGTGTCCGTGGAGGCGAGTGCGGACGTGAGCGCGCCGGATTACGGTGATGAGCAACTGCAGGAGATAAAGAGCCGGATTGAGCGCGTGGTGGGTCTGCGTGCGGATGAAGCAAGCCAGTGCCGGGCGATGCCTATCGGGGCGAAGCCGTGCGGCGGGCCCTGGGCCTACTTCGTCTATTCGGCTTCTTCGACCGACGAGGAGGTTCTTAAGGAGCTCGTCGCGGCCTATGACGCCAGGCAGGCGCTGCTGAACCGGCGCGACGGACACATGTCGACCTGCGATTTGGTGACGCCGCCAACCGTTGCCCTGGACGACGGGATCTGCGTAGCCGGATCTTCCAGCCATTCGGTTGGTCGGCCGGAAGTGGAGTGATCGGTGGGAGGGGTGTGGTCGGGGCGCAGAGGGTGAGAGGAGTTTGGAGTGTTTGGGCAGTGGGGAATGTATGGTTGGTTTGGGGAAGGAACATCGAGATGATAACCCCGACGCATGCCCGGGATGGCCTTGATTTATCGGCCGTGCGGGCTTGCGTCCGAAGGATGGACGTAAGAGCGTTGGGGCGAGGCGGAAAGTTGGTTCGTCCCGGCGCAGCGAGTGTGGTGCGTAGCGGGGCCGGGCCCGGTTTTCCCCAAAACATGCACCTGCTCGATCTGCCGCGGGCTGATGGACCTGCTATGGCGATCCGGAGTCAGATGGTCAGCACGAACGGTCAGACGATTCGCAGAAACCCATGAGCCGGCCACGCGCCACGATCACGATACCGAGTTTGTACGACGACCTCGAGCGGCGCATCCGGCATTTGGCCGGTGGCGCGGCGGAGGTGGATGCATCGCGGAAGATCGTTGAAGCTGCGCTCGACAGCGGGGAGGTTCATTACGGCATCAACACCGGCTTCGGGGCGCTGGCGCAGGTGCGCATCGACGGCGACCAGTTGTCGCAGCTTCAGCGGAATCTGCTGCTGAGCCATGCCGTGGGCGTGGGCGAGCTCATCCCGCAGGACATCACGCGGCTGATGCTCCAGCTCAAGATCCACGCGCTGGCGCTGGGGTATTCGGGTGTTTCTCCGGAGACGTTGGACCGGCTGCTGCTGTTCGCCGAGCGAGATTTGATCCCGGCTGTGCCGTCGCGCGGAAGCGTCGGCGCCTCGGGTGACTTGGCGCCGCTGGCGCATCTCGCCCTGCCGCTGATCGGGCACGGCACGTTCTGGGCAGCGGACGGTTCATCGACCGAGGCGGCAGCCGAGGTGCTCAGACGGGAAGGGCTTGAGCCGATCGACCTGCAGGCGAAGGACGGCCTCGCGATGATCAACGGCACGCAGATGATGAGCGCGTACGGATCGTATGTGTTGCATCGTGCGCTGAAATTACTGAAGGAAGCGGACGTGTTGGCGGCGATGAGTCTGGAGGCGCTGCAGGGATCGGTGAAGCCGTTTGACGCGCGGGTGCATCAGGTGCGTCCGCATCCCGGACAGGTGGTGGTGGCGGAGAACGTCCGGCAATTGCTTGCGGGGAGTGAGATCGTGGAATCGCACCGGAACTGCGGCAAGGTGCAGGATCCGTATTGTTTGCGGTGCGTGCCGCAGGTGCATGGGGCGAGCCGCGATGCCGTGGCGCACGCCGTTGATGTAGTGGAACGGGAGATCAACTCGGTAACGGATAACCCGCTGGTGTTTGAGGATGGAGAGATTATCTCCGGCGGAAATTTCCACGGTCAGCCGCTGGCGCTCGTGCTCGATTATGCAGCGATTGCGTTGGCTGAACTGGCGTCGATCTCCGAGCGCCGGACGTACTTGCTTCTCGCCGGTCATGACGGCTTGCCGACGCTGTTGATGCGCGAGACGGGCATCAACTCCGGATTTATGATCCCGCAGTATACCGCGGCCGCTCTGGTTTCTGAGAACAAGGTGCTGAGCCATCCGGCGTCGGTCGATTCGATTCCTACGAGCCTCGGGCAGGAAGACCACGTGTCGATGGGAAGTGTCGGAGCTTTGAAACTGTTGCAGGTGCTGCAGAACGTTGAGCACGTACTTGCCATCGAGCTTCTGACGGCGTCGCAAGCGCTGGACTATCGACGGCCGCTGAGGCCGGGCCGCGGTGTTGAAGTTGCCCACGGAGCCGTCCGCGAGCGCGTGCCGCACCGCGAGCAGGACCACTTCTTTCAGGAGGACATCGCCGCGTGCCGTGCGATGGTGCAGAGCGGCGGCCTAATTCGGGCGGTGAGTGAGGTAACGGGGGCGCTGGTCTGATAGCCCTGCAGGGCACCCTTATGGATACACACAGGGGCACCAACAACGGCTTGCGCCTGAGACGCCGCATGGAGCATAAGCCCCGACGTCGAGCACTTGCTCCGGAAACTGAGTGCTGCCGCCGTAACCTCAACGGTGCCATTGCGTAGGCGCAGAGGTGTCCCTGCCGGCAAGTGCCGGAACAAGTGCCGGTATTCCGCTTTACCGAGCCCGCCGGGGGGCCACACACGCTCTTATCATCACCGCTCATTCCCGCCTTGTCCATGAGCCGGCCGAGTAACGTCGTGCGTATCGACACCTACAACACGCACGGGTGGCAGGTCCGCATCACCCGTCACCGCAACCGACACACCAAGTTCTTCTCCGATGCGCGGTTCGGGGGATCCGATGGAGCGCTCGAAGCCGCCAAGAGCTACCGCGACGAGAAGCTCCGCGAACTCCCGGCGCCGCTACCCGGCACACGAATCGCCGCTGAGGCTCGATCGACATCGGGAGTGCCGGGCATCCGTCTCAACATCGAAGGCAACGGCGCGCGTGTTGAAGCCGACGCCGTGCTGAGCGACGGCGAGCGCCGCGTCAAGACGTTTTCGCTGCGCCGCTGGGGCCTCCGCAAAGCGCTCTGGAACGCGTGTAAGTGGAAGGCCAACACAAACGGCGGCCCGCCCCGCGTGGAGCTGGTGAACGAGATGTACAATAAGGCGTACCCGAACGTCGTCAACCAGTTGAAAGAACGCACGCGGCTCTACAAGCAACTCGAGAGCGAGGGCGTGCTGTAAATCGCACGCACATGCCGCCGCCGGTCTATCTCGATTACAACGCCACCACGCCTGTCGATGAACAGGTGCTCGCGGAGATGCTGCCGTGGTTCGGCGAGCACTTCGGCAACCCGTCGAGCCGGCGGCATGCCTACGGATGGACCGCCGATGAGGCGGTCAAGAAGGCGCGCGAACAAATTGCAGAGCTCGTCGGCGCCGAGCCTGCCGGTGTCACGTTTACGGGCAGCGCGACCGAGGCGCTGAACCTGGCGATCAAAGGCGTTGCCCAGGCGCGCAAGAGTCATGGGCGGCATCTCGTCACCGTATCGACCGAGCATAACGCCGTTCTCGGCGCTCATGAAGCACTCGAGCGGGAGGGATTCGAGATCACCAGGCTGCCGGTTGATGCATCCGGGCTCGTTGAATCAGGGGATGTTGCGCAGGCGCTCCGTTCGGATACGATACTGCTCTCGGTGATGTGGGCGAACAACGAGACGGGCGTCATCCAGCCGATCGAAGAACTGTACGAGATTGCTCGCCGCCACAACGTCATTTTCCTTACCGACGTAACGCAGGCGGCGGGCAAGGTGCGCGTGCACGCCGGCGCTGCCGACTTACTGGCCTGTTCGGCGCACAAGATGTACGGTCCGAAAGGCGTCGGCGCGTTGATCCGCAACCCTGCGTCGCGCCGGCTGCGCATCATCCCACAGATTCACGGCGGAGGCCACGAGGACGGACTCCGGGCCGGCACGCTCAACGTGCCGGGGATCGTCGGCATGGGCGCGGCGGCCGAGCTCGTCGCACGGAGTATGGAAGACGATGCAGATCGCTTGTCGAAGCTTCGCGACAACCTCGAAAATCAGCTTCGCGCCGTCTATCCCCACACAATCGTCAACGGTATAAACGCACCGCGGCTGCCGCAGACATCCAGCATTGCGTTCGCAGGCACGCCTGCCGAGAAGATGCTCCCACTGATGCGGGATGTTGCCGTTTCGACCGGCAGCGCCTGCGCGTCGGGAAGCGGCCGCACCTCACACGTACTACAAGCGATGGGCCTTTCGGACGAGCTGGCGAGGTCAACGATGCGCCTCAGCCTCGGACGCTCTACCACACAAGAGGAAGTCGA
>CBFGYX010000152.1:0-4935 GCA_965653075.1 uncultured bacterium | reverse complement strand
GTCCATCTCCACGAGGAGCTGGTTCAGGGTATTCTCACGCTCGTCATTTCCACCCGAAGAAGTTCACGAAGCTCGGTGGCAAGCTGCCCAAAGGTGCGCTGCTGGTCGGTCCGCCGGGAACGGGTAAAACGCTCATGGCCAAGGCCGTGGCAGGCGAGGCAGGCGTACCGTTCTTCTCACTTTCAGGCTCAGACTTCGTCGAAATGTTCGTCGGCGTCGGCGCGGCGCGCGTGCGCGACCTCTTCAAGCAGGCGAAGGAAAAGGCGCCCTGTATCATCTTTATCGACGAGATCGACGCCATCGGCCGGACGCGCGGCCGTGGGATGGTCATGGGTGGAAATGACGAGCGTGAGAATACCCTGAACCAGCTCCTCGTGGAGATGGACGGGTTCAACTCCGACAAAGGCGTCATTATTATGGCCGCCACAAACCGGCCCGACGTGCTGGATTCTGCGCTGTTGCGCCCAGGCCGTTTCGACCGTCAGATCGTTATCGACAAGCCCGATCGCCATCAGCGGGCAGAAATATTTAAGGTCCATACGCGCGCCCTCACGGTTTCCGACGACGTCAAGATGGATGTGCTGGCGAGCCAGACGCCGGGCTTTGCCGGGGCAGAGATCGCAAACGTATGTAACGAGGCGGCATTGATCGCTGCGCGTACCGACAAGGATGCCGTCGAAATGGACGACTTCGAGGCAGCCATTGACCGCGTAATTGGCGGCCTGGAGAAGAAGAACAAGCTGATCTCGCCGGAGGAACGCGAGATCGTTGCCTATCACGAGGCGGGGCATGCCATCGTCGGCTGGTTCCTTGAATACACGGATCCCGTGGTCAAAGTCAGCATCGTTCCCCGCGGACTCGCTGCGCTCGGCTACGCGCAGTACCTGCCCGAAGAACGCTACCTCTACACGCGTGAGGCACTCGTCGACCGAATGACTATGGCGATTGGCGGGCGTGTTGCCGAAGAGATCGTCTTCGGCAAGATCTCGACCGGCGCACAGAACGACCTTGAGCGGATCACCAAGGTGGCCTATGCAATGGTGGTCGACTACGGCATGAGTGATCGCATTGGCAATGTCAGTTTTAATCTGTCTGGCAATAACGACTCGCCGGTCTTTGTGAAGCCATACTCCGATCATACCGCGCGGATGATCGATGAAGAGGTGAAGCTCATCATTGATGAGGTACGCCAGCGGGGGCGCGAGCTGATTGAACAGAAACGCGATCTTCTAAATGAAATGGCCTCCGCGCTGCTCGAGAAGGAAGTGCTCGGTCCCCGTGAGCTCGTCGAGATCCTGGGCACGCGGCCGTACGGAGAGTACGTTGACTTCCACGGAAACGGCGCGGGGCGCGATAAGGCTAATGCCGGTGAAGAAGGCGAGAACCGCGAACACGGCACCGTAGAGGATGTTAGCAGCGCTTCTTCCGGAGACGGAGCCTCCATACCAGACGAAGACGAGACGCCTTCGGCTGGTTAGCCACCCGATGTCTTGTGCGTTGGGGACTGAGGAGGGCGGCCTCGAGCCGCCTTTTTTATTGTCTACCAGGTCAGGTGATATATATCACTGCGATAGTTGTGTGTGGGTTTTTGGGGCTCCAGATGCGCGTAGCGGCTCCCTGATGCGGTTCACAGTATTTTAGAGGGACGGTATTAGGAGGAAAAAAGTAAGACCGCTATATTGATTAACTGAATTCACCGCGGCATCTGCCGTGATCGTGAGAACGAGTTCAAGCTTTGAGGACGAATAGTGCCTACTATTCAGCAACTGGTTCGTAAGGGGCGACAGGCCCAGACCAAGAGAACAAAATCCGCCGCTCTGAGGGCGAATCCGCAGAAGCGTGGCGTTTGTACGCGCGTTTACACGACGACGCCGAAGAAGCCGAACTCGGCACTTCGGAAGGTCGCGAAGGTTCGTTTGACGAACGGCATCGAGGTGATTGCCTACATCCCCGGCGAGGGGCACAACCTGCAGGAGCACTCCATTGTGTTGGTGCGGGGCGGTCGTGTGAAGGACCTTCCGGGTGTGAAGTATCACGTCGTTCGTGGAGCCCTTGACACCGCCGGCGTGCAAGATCGTCAGCAGGCTCGCTCCAAGTACGGCGCGAAGCGGCCCAAGAAATAAGTCCGGCATTAGTCGGTAACGGCGCTGTGCTGTGCGCGGCGCCATTTTGTCTTTAGGATATCCAGTAGCGGCCGCGGCGATTGGCGCGCTCGCAATTGAAGAACAGGCTATGCGAAGGAAAAGAGCTGATAAACACACCGTCTCGCCGGATCCGGTATACGGCGACGATCTCGTGTCGCGGTTCATCAACAGCGTAATGGTCGACGGCAAGAAGAGCACGGCGCAGCGCCTTGTGTATGACTCCTTCGATATAATCGAGGAGCGTGACGGAGAGCCAGGCGTCGAGATCTTTAAGAAGGCCGTCAACAACGTGGCCCCGCTCGTTGAGGTCCGCAGTCGTCGTGTTGGCGGTGCCACCTACCAGGTGCCGATCGAAGTCCGCCCTGAGCGTCGAGTTGCACTGGCGTTCCGGTGGATCATTCAGTATGCCCGTGCGCGCGGTGATCGCAGCTTCACGGTCCGTCTTGCCAATGAGCTGCAGGCAGCAGCTCGGGGTGAGGGCGGTGCCGTCAAGAAAAAGGACGATACCCACCGCATGGCAGAATCAAACAAAGCATTTGCGCACTTCCGCTTCTAAAGCGGCCGTGTTCAAATGAACGTTAGTTGAGTCGAAGAGATGGCAGACACTAAAAATATCCCGCTCAAGCGCACGCGCAACATCGGCATCATGGCCCACATTGATGCCGGGAAGACGACGACGACCGAGCGCATTCTCTACTTCACAGGGCGGCTGCACCGCATGGGCGAGACCCATGAGGGTGGTGCAACCATGGACTGGATGGAGCAGGAGAAAGAGCGCGGGATCACCATTACGAGCGCCGCGACGACGTGCTTCTGGCACGACCATCGTATTAATATCATCGATACTCCGGGGCACGTCGACTTTACCGTCGAGGTAGAGCGGTCGCTACGTATTCTGGATGGCGCCATTGCGCTCTTCTGTGCGGTTGGTGGCGTTGAGCCGCAGTCAGAGACGGTCTGGCGGCAGGCTACGAAGTATCACGTTCCCCGGATCGCGTTCGTCAACAAGATGGACCGGACGGGCGCCGATTTTGAGAACGTGATCCAGATGATGAAGGATCGTCTGCGCACCAATGCGGTTCCGCTTCAGATCCCGATTGGAGCCGGTGAGATGTTCCGCGGTGTGGTCGATCTCGTCAGCAACAAGGCTATTATCTGGGATGATGCCTCGCAGGGCACTTCGTACGATGAGTTCGAGATCCCTGAGGACCTCAAAGCCGAGGCGCGCCGCTGGCGCATCAATTTGCTCGAGGCCATCGCGGAGCACAACGACGAGCTCCTGATGAAGTACCTCGAAGGCGAGGAGATCACGGCCGAAGAGGTTCAGGAGACGGTAAGGAAAGCCACGCTGTCGCTCGATATTACGCCGGTATTCTGCGGTACGGCCTTCAAGAACAAGGGTATCCAGCGCCTTCTGGATGGCGTACTTGAGTATTTGCCCAGTCCGCTCGACGTACCGCCGGTGACGGGCGTCGTGCCGCGTACTGAAGACGAGGTCACGCGTGAGCCGAAGTTGGACGAGCCGTTCAGTGCTGTCGCGTTCAAAATTATGACCGACCCGTATGTCGGTAAGCTGACGTTCTTCCGTGTTTATAGCGGTCAGCTGCAGAAGGGATCGCAGGTTGTCAATGCGACGACGGAGAAAAAAGAGCGCATAGGACGAATCCTGTTCATGCACGCGAACTCGCGTGAAGACGTGGATATGGTAAGTGCCGGTGATATCGCAGCCGCTGTTGGCTTGAAGGACGTACGGACGGGCGATACGCTGTGTGATCCGGATCATCCGGTCGTCCTGGAGCAGATGGACTTCCCGGAGCCGGTCATCCGTATTGCCATCGAGCCCAAGACAAAGGCCGACAGTGATAAGCTTGGCACGGGGCTTC
Organism: uncultured bacterium; assembly: GCA_965653075.1. Classification (GTDB taxonomy): domain Bacteria; phylum Bacteroidota; class Rhodothermia; order Rhodothermales; family CAZKDQ01; genus CAZRTY01. The sequence continues at coordinate 908 of CBFGYX010000152.1, read as the reverse complement.
AGAAGCTTGCCGAAGAGGACCCGACGTTCCAGGTGTCCACGGACGACGAGACGGGACAGACCATCATCGCCGGTATGGGTGAGCTTCACCTCGAGGTTATCGTGGATCGCCTCAAGCGCGAGTTCAAGGTCGAAGCCAACGTCGGTAAGCCGCAGGTTGCGTACCGTGAGGCCATTCGCTCGACGGTGGATGAGCACTATACCCACAAGAAGCAGTCGGGTGGTCGTGGTCAGTTCGCCGAGGTGTACATCGAGTTCAGCCCGAATGAGGGCGAGACTGGTCTCGTGTTCGAGAACGCGATCGTCGGTGGCTCCATTCCGCGCGAGTTCATTCAGCCTGTCGAGAAAGGAATTGCCAGCGCGATGTCTCAAGGACCGCTCGCCGGCTACCCCGTAGAAGGCATCAAGGCGCGGCTTTACGACGGCAAGTTCCACGCGGTTGACTCCGACGCCGTTTCGTTCGAGATCGCGGGCCGGATGGCATTCCGTGATGCGGCTCGCCGTGCGAATCCAGCGCTGATGGAGCCGATTATGGCCGTGGAGGTCATCACGCCCGAAGAGTATATGGGCGATGTGATTGGCGACTTGAACAGCCGACGGGGCAGGATCCAGAGCATGGGTCAGCGTCAGGATGCCCAGGTGATCAAGGCGCTTGTTCCGCTGAGCGAGATGTTCGGCTACTCGACCGATATGCGCTCGATCACGCAGGGACGTGCCATCTACTCCATGCAGTTTGAACAGTACGAGGAAGTGCCGAAGTCGATTGCCGACGAGATTATCTCGGCGACGACAGGAGCGGCGGCCTAGTTAAATCCGGCATCATTGCCAAAAGCACATCAGATAAGCGAATAGTCATGGCAAAGGAGCAATTTCAACGGCAGAAGCCGCACGTGAACATCGGCACGATCG
>CBFGYX010000151.1:0-4962 GCA_965653075.1 uncultured bacterium | reverse complement strand
CTTCGTACGCAGACCCTGCTCTTTCGAGCGCCGCAGCACCTCGAGTGAGCGCTGGTAATCGGCCTGTGGGCCCACGCGCCGATACAGGCGCGGGACGGACTCCACGTTGTGGTTCATGATGTCGGGCCGGGCGTCTACAACCATCTGCAGGGCGTCCCAGATGCCGCGGAAGTCGGGTATGAGCACCTCAACCGTGCACCCGTCCATCTTCTCATGAATCAGGCGGATTGACTCGGCGAAGATCGGCGCACCGCCGTCTTCGCGCTCATCGCGGTTGACCGACGTGATGACCACGTGGCGGAGGCCCATCAACTGGGCGGCTTCGAGTACACGCCGTGGTTCATCCCAGTCGAGACCCGGCTCGGGGCGACCTGTCTTAATCGCGCAGAACCCGCACGAACGCGTGCACACGTTCCCCAGAATCATGAACGTGGCCGTGCCGGCGCTCCAGCACTCGCCCATATTCGGGCACCGCGCGCTCTGACACACCGTATGAAGCTGATGCTCGTCGATGATGTTCGAGACGTTTTTGAACGTCTCGCCATAGGGGAGCTTCACGCGCAGCCATTCGGGCCGCTTACCTTTGGTGTTCGACACCTGTGGCGTTTGCACCACCGGCAGTTCGAACATATCGTCGCCATCGCCGCCGGCAATGAGAGGTTCGAGGGAGGTCTTCTTCAACGAAATCTCGCCCGGCCGGGCGGGGCGACGAACGGCAGTATCGGCCATGTCGGAAAGGCCTATCGATTGCGTGGTACAGCGAAGTGCGTGTGGGCTACAAAATGGCTCTGCGAATGATCCCCGGCTATTCCATGGCGTGAAGTTTCGGCCGAAATCTATATCTTGACAGCTACTCGCACCGGTGTAAGTTATGGGTGGAGGTCGACCTGAGAATCAGTAACAGGCAATGATATGGAAAGCGTCGCTGCGAGCGTGATCACGCCGGACCTGGTCCCGGAAATCCTCTCTCGTCATCTACTGACGCGCGGCATGATGCCCATCGTGCTCGACCTCGAGCGCAGCCAGGGCGTCCGCCTCGTGGACATGCGCGACGGCCGCGAGTACCTCGACTTTTTTGGCTTCTACGCGTCGTCATCGGTGGGAATGAACCACCCGAAGATGCTTAACGATGACGATTTTCTGCGGCGCCTGAAGGAAGCGGCCATCAACAAGGTGACCAACTCGGACGTTGTGACGCCGCACCTGGCGCGCTTCGTAAACACGTTCTCGCGCGTTGGCATCCCCGGATATTTGCCCTACACCTTCTTTATTTCCGGCGGGGCTTTGGCGGTCGAGAATGCGCTGAAAGTGGCGTTCGACTGGAAGGTGCGGAAGAACTTCCAGAAGGGGTATCGGAGGGAGGTCGGCACCCAGGTGCTGCACTTCGAACAGGCGTTTCACGGGCGCACCGGTTACACCCTTTCGATAACCAACACGGCCGACCCCAACAAGACGAAGTACTTCCCGAAATTTGATTGGCCGCGCGTGCTCAATCCACGCATTCGTTTTCCGCTGACCGACGAGAACCAGGCCGCAACGCGCCGCGACGAAGAGCTTGCGATCCGGCAGATCAGGCAGGCGTTCCGCGAGCATGGAGACGACATCGCATGCGTGATCATCGAGCCGGTGCAAGGCGAAGGCGGCGATAACCACTTCCGGCGCGAGTTCTTGCAGGCCCTGCGCGACATCACGCTCGAATATGACGCGCTGCTGATCTTCGACGAGGTGCAGTCAGGTGTTGGCATCACCGGTCGCTTCTGGGCACATCAGGCGATCGACGTAGCGCCGGACATCATCGCCTTCGGCAAGAAAACGCAGGTGTGCGGTATCCTGGCATCAAAACGGCTCGACGAGGTCGACGGTCACGTTTTCCAGACGCCGAGCCGCATCAACTCGACGTGGGGCGGCAACCTGGCCGACATGGTCCGATTCGATCGTGCGCTCGAGATCATCGAAGAAGACAAACTCATCGAACACGCTGCCGATGCGGGTGATCATCTGCTTGACCGCCTGCGCGAAATGGAAAGCGAGAGTGAGCACGTCTCCGGCGCGCGCGGCCTCGGTATGATGTGCGCCTTCGACTTGCCGTCGGCTCAGATGCGAGATGCCGTGCTTAAACAGTGTATGGAAGAGGGTGTGATCATCCTCGGCTGCGGCACGAGGTCGATTCGTTTCCGGCCGCCGCTTACCATCACGACTGACGAAATCGACCAGGGCCTCGACGTGTTGCGACGAGCCGTGAACGAGGTGGCAGGCTTCTGACCTATGCCGATTAAGACGTCGCGCCCGGTACGGATACCCGTGCCCGGCCGTAAACTGATTGAGGAGTATGTGGGGAGGGCGAGCACGCAGACGTCGTCGCTAAGCGAGGCGCACATGATTGCGCCACCCGGATGGAGCGAGCCCTTTCAGTCGCCTGCTTTTGATGAAGCAACGATCGTCACCCGCGGGGCGATGCGCGTTGAGCATGACGACGGCTTCATGGATGTGGCAACGGGAGAGGTGATTCTGGTGGAGTCAGGTGAGCGCGTTCGGTATAGCAATCCATTTGAGGAAGAGTGCGAGTACTACGCCGTGTGCACGCCTGCATTCTCGGCACCGATGGCGAACCGTGAGGACGAAGCTCAATAATGAGAAGCAGGGCCGTTATTATAGATTGATGATGACATCAGCTACCATTCTGCGCCGCATGTTGTCGGCGATACTGCTCGTGATACTGGCAGGGACGGCCGTCGCGCAGGATCGGCAACCCGTGCCGCCGCCGAACGGCGGACTCGAAGCCGCGCATTACGACGCCAACACGCATGTGCAGGCGCCGGTCACCGACGCCGCCAAGAGACAGCAGACGGCGCGCATTTTTGTCGACTATCGAGGCAACTTCCCGCAGGGCGCGCGCGGAGCGTTCGAGCGCGCCGCGAGCATCTGGGAGGCGCACATCGAGTCGGATGTGGACATCTGGATTCGTGCCACGTGGACATCGCTGGCTGAAAACACGCTCGGTTCAGCCGGGACGACGTACATCTTTGCGAATGACGTCTATCTGCCGCGTCAGGGCGCATGATACAACATGGCACTGGCCGAGGCGGCAGCCGGACGCAGCCTCATCTCGCCGGCGAACTGCGCCGAACACCTGCAGGTGAACAACGGCCGGAACTGCGCCGCGATCGTCGCTCAGTTCAACAGCGATTTTGACTGGTCGTTTGAAGAAGGCCCGGTACCGGGGCGGCACGATTTCATGACGGTCGTGCTGCACGAGATCGGCCACGGACTCGGCTTCTTCGACTCGTTCTCGTACGACGACGGCGTGGTCGAGGATGACAACCCGGACGAATGCCCGGGCGTGGGCGCGGGCTACGGATGCTGGGGCCAGGTGCCGTCGACGGGCGGAGATGCACTCCCGTACGTGTTCGACCTTTTCCTGGAGGATCATAATGGCGTGTCGCTCCTGAACACAGGCGTCTATCCGAACCCGTCGCGAGCGCTCGGTAACGTGCTGCAAAGCGATGCGGTCTTCCTCTCGGCCGAAGGCGTGCTCGGGGCGAATGAAGTGCCGGCCAGCATCTACGCGCCCTCGGCTTACAACCCGGGTTCGAGCATCGCGCACCTCGATGAGCTTACATTTCCGCCGGGTAATCCGAACGCGCTGATGACGCCGCAGCTGGCGCGGGCCGAGGTCTATGAAACGCCCGGGCCGATAACCTGCGGGCTGTTTCAGGATATGGGATGGCAACTTGGGCCGGCGTGTCTTGAACAGGTGAACCTGCTGTTGCTGGCGGCGGCTCGTTCGGATGACGGCATCGAGATCAACTTCAGCGTGAATGAGCGCCTGGCGGGACGCGCCGCACGTCTCGTCGTCGATCGAAGGGAATACGACGGCGACTTCGTGACGATTGACTCGCTGGCGTTCGAGCCGGGTGAGACGCAGGCGCTCGACTTCTCAAATCTTCCGCCGGCGCGGTATACCTTCCGCTTGCGGGTGCTGGATGACGCGGGCACGACCATCCTGAGTCAGGAAGTGCACGTGCTATTGCCGGAGCTGCTGGTTGTGGAGTCGCGGCGGACGGGCGAAGCCGCGCGGGTGAGCGTCGACGTGAGCGACGGGCCGGACGGTGCCGAGATCGTGCTCGAGCAGCAGTTTTTCGGAGACGGTTTCGTGGAAGTAGCCCGGAGGGTCGCTGAGATCGGCGAGACCGTCGTGTTTGATGTGCCGGACCTCCGCCCGGGTACACATTCGTTCAGGGCACGGCTGGTAGGACCGACAGGGGAGACCATCCACGTGGTGGACGGAGACGACATCCAGATACCATTCAGTGGCCAGGTGCTCGTCGAAGGGCCGTTCCCGAATCCGGTGACCACGCGTGCAACGGTGAATGTGCTGGTGCGCCGCTCGCAGACGATCAATGCGGAGCTGTACGATGCGCTCGGCCGAAATGTGGAGACGGTGGCTTCAGGATATCGCATCATATCGGACGAGCGGGCGACGTTCACGATCTCGGCCGCGGGTTTGTCGGCCGGGGTTTACTTCCTGCGCGTGTGGGGCAACGACTTTGACGAGACAACGTCGATGGTGGTGGTGAGGTAGGGTGGGGTTGTTGGTTGTTGGTTGTTGGTTGTTGGTTGTTGGTGTGGTGGTTGTTGGTGTGGTGGTTGTTGGTTGTTGGTTGATGGTGTGGTGGTTTGTGGTTGTTGGTTTTTGTGTTAAAGGACGATTGGCGGGTAGTCTATGGACGATCGGGTAAACCGTCGTCGATGTGTCCCAGGGTTTGCACTTCAGTTGGCAGTCTGAGCTCATTGCCCACAAGCCCACGGCCCAGAGCCCCCCGCTCACCGCTCAGAGCTCACCGCTCAGAGCTCATCGCCCAGAGCTCACCGCTCAGAGCTCACCGCTCAGAGCTCACCGCTCAGCGCTCACCGCTCAGCGCTCAGCGCTCACCGCTCAGAGCTCACCGCTCAGAGCTCACC
>CBFGYX010000150.1:0-4977 GCA_965653075.1 uncultured bacterium | reverse complement strand
CCGGGGGAGCGGTGAGGAAGGACAACGCCGAGATGCGGAATATTTCAACGGCCTGCTAGACGACGACCGCGCCGCCGGCTCGTATATCAACGAATGGCAGCGCAGAACGTTCTTAGGTGGGTTTCGCGCACATCCCGGCAACGGAACTGGACCTCACCACCGATAGGGGATGACGGTCACTCCCACCTGAAAACATGGCATAAAAAAGCGGCGGAGCCGTTTTGACCCCGCCGCTGTATTTCGAATGCAGCCGGACGACTAGATCCAGAAGCTGAAATAGATATAAACGCCAACGACGAGCGCGAGCAGCAGGATGCTGTTTGTGACATCCCACCTGTTCCAGCTGGCGCGGATCTCAGCGCGATCCTGATCGGAGGTCGACCGATAGGTAAGTCCTTTTAACTGCTCGGCATCTTGCGCCGGTGTCATGTACGACACGCCCATGATAACGGCAACGGAAACCAGCATCAGCACACCGGCAAAGTAGTAGCCGTTGAATGCGCCGATAGAGCCGAGAAGACCGGTTGGTGCCATCACACCCGTTTGTACGAGCGTTTGCAGTGTCAGCTTCAACATGCCGAGAACGAACCCGATGACGAGGCCCCAGAAGGCGCCGTGCGAGTTAGTTCGCCGGTTGAAGATGCCCAGGATAAAGACGGCGGCAATAGGCGGTGCGAGGAAGCTCTGGACGTTCTGAAGATAATCGTACAGACCGGCGTTGCCCTCGGCCATCGTCTTCATGATCGGAATCCAGAGGAGACCGATACCCACGACGGCGACCGTCGCGATCCGGCCCACACGCACCTGCTCACGCTCTGATCGTCCCGGCTTGAGCTTGTTGTAGATGTCGACCGTAAAGAGGGTGGCGCACGAGTTAAAGAGCGACGCGAGGGAGCTCATGAGCGCCGAAAGCAGGCCTCCCACCACAAGGCCGCGGATACCCACCGGAAGTAGTTGGGCCACCAGCGTGGGGAACACCATGTCGCCGGCCATCTCGCCGTCCGGGCCGACGGGCATCTCGATGAGGCCTTTCGAGTAGAGCGCATACCCGATCATTCCCGGCACGAGAAAAATGAACACGGGCCAGACTTTCAGAAAGCCGCCCCACAGAGCTCCTCGCCGCGCGTCCTGCAACGACTTGGCCGCAAGCGTTCGTTGGACGATGTACTGATCGGTACACCAGTACCAGATACCAATGATCGGTGAGGCGATCATCACGCCGAGCCATGGAAAATCAGGATCCGACAGAGGGCGCCACAGTGCAAATCGCTCGGCATTTTGCGAGACGATGGACTGCATCTCGCCCCATCCACCAAGAGCTTGCAGTCCGAAAAACGTGATGAAAACGGATCCTAAAAGTAGCAGTCCCGTCTGCACAACCTCGGTGTAGACAACCGCGCGGAGACCACCGAAGACCGTGTAAATGCCCGTCAGAATGACCGTTGTAAACGCTCCGACCCAGAATGCGTTGGCAGGCGACCCGAAAGTGTCGGGCAAGAGCGTCTGGAAGACGAGCGCACCGGCGTAGACCGTCACCGACACTTTGGTGAAGACATACGCCACCAGCGACACAATGGAAAGGACCCACCTGGAGTGGGGGCTGAACCGGCGCTCGAGGAACTCCGGCGTGGTAAAGACGCCGGCCCGATAGTAGAACGGCACGAACACCCAGCCCAGCATGATCATAATCCATGCATGAAGCTCCCAGTGGGCTTGTGCCATACCGTTCAGCGCGCCGCTACCCGCGAGCCCCACGATGTGCTCCGATCCGATGTTCGACGCGAACAACGAGGCTCCGACTGCGAACCAGCCTACATCACGACCGGCAAGGAAGTAATCTGCTGAGGTCGAGATCCTTTTGGATGACCACCATACGATCCCCACGAGGACCATGAAGTAGCCGGCGATGATTAACCAGTCGATAAGTACCATAATGCGCGGTGACTCAGATGGAGCGGTCAGGGACCGATGTTAGAAGGATACCGGGTTCGTCCTTTCCATCACGACTCTCTCCCTTGCCCGTAGTAGGCGCCCGGTCCGTGTTTGCGGAGGAAATGCTTGTCCAGCAACGCCTGGTCGACGGCCGTTGCGGACGGATTGATCTGAAGTGTTTTCAGTGCCATGCGTGACACCGATTCGAGCACGATGGCATTCTCGACGGCGCTCTCGACCGTCGCACCCCAGGCGAAGGGGCCGTGACATGCCACCAGCACGCCGGGAATTTCGAGTGGATCGAGCCGGCCATCGCGGAAACGCTCTACGATAACGACTCCCGTGTTGTGCTCATACTCGCTACGGATTTCGTCGGTCGTCATCCGGCGGGTAACGGGCACCGCACCATAAAAATGATCAGCGTGTGTCGTGCCGAAACACGGCACTTCCCGCTCGGCCTGGGCCCAGCTGACGGCGTGCGTCGAGTGCGTGTGAACGACGCCCCCGATCGACTCGAACTCGCGATACAGGTGGAGGTGAGTCGGGGTATCGGATGATGGTCTTAGCCGGCTGTCAATCGTGCGTCCATCGTCCAGCGAGAGGAGGACAATGTCCTCCGGTTGTAACGCATCGTATGGAACGCCGGAAGGTTTGATTGCCATGACGCCGGCCTGACGATCCACGCCACTGGCATTGCCCCAGGTGAGTTCGACCAGTCCAGCTTCGACAACGTCGAGATTGGCACGCCAGACACGTTCCTTGAGCTCGCGGTATGCCATCAAGCTGAAACCTCGTCGCGGATGTCGAGCAGCGTCTTCATGACGTCATAAAGTGAATCCTGATGACCTTCGATGCCGAAGCTGTCGTGCATCCGGCGGTAGAGCTTGAAAAGGCGATCATACACAGCCTGCCGCTCCGGATTCGGCTCGAAAACTTCGTCCTGCACGCCTGTCATGGCTTTGACTGCGGAGGCAAAGTCTGCATGACCGCCCACCTGTTCGCCCGCCACCACCGATCCAGCCATGGCTGACCCCAGTGCACAGGTCTCATCACTACGCGAGATCATGAGCGGCCGGCCCATCACATCGGCATAGATCTGCATCACCATGCGGTTCTTAGCCGAGATACCACCGCAGTTTACGATCCGCTCGACCGGCACACCATATTCCTCATAGCGCTCCATGATCACGCGAGCACCGAAAGCGGTCGACTCAACGATCGCCCGGTAGATTTCGGCCGGCGTTGAATGAAGCGTCAGTCCCAAAATCAATCCTGTGAGCCGCTGGTCGACGAGGATCGTGCGGTTGCCGTTCCACCAGTCCAGCGCAAGAAGGCCGCTCTCGCCAGGACGAAGCGTCTCCGCCTCCGCCGTCAACTCCTCGTGGCCTTTGCCGTCCGGCTTGATCTGATTGACGAACCAGTTGAAGATATCGCCTACCGCGGACTGCCCTGCCTCGAGCCCGAATTGTCCGGGAAGCACGGATTCCGGCACGATGCCGCAGAGACCGGGCACATCCGCCAGGTCCTGCTCCATCGGCGAGATCATCAAGTCGCACGTGGAGGTGCCGATGATCTTCACGAGGGTGCCGGGCTCGATCCCCGAGCCGATGGCGCCGAGATGAGCATCGAACGCGCCTGCCGCGACAGGAATCCCTTCCGGCAATCCTGTTCTCTCTGCCCATTCTGCCGACAAGTTGCCGACAGATTCGGAGACGTTGCGCGTTTCATCTGGGAGGGACTTGCGTATACGGACCAGCCGTTCGTCGAGCTCGGCGAGGAATTCCTCATCCGGATACCCGCCCCACTCGTCGTTGTACATCGCTTTATGACCGGCCGCGCAGATGCCGCGCACCAGATCGTTCGGATGATCCGTGCCGCTTAACACGGCTGGAATCCAGTCGGCGATTTCCACCCATGTATGCGATGCGTCGAACACCTCAGGAGCCGTCCGCGCGCAGTGCAAGATCTTCGACCAGAACCACTCCGATGAGTAGATCCCACCGCATTTTGCCAGATACTCCGGCCGTAGCTCGGCCGCCTTCTCGGTTATCTCCGCCGCTTCGGCGTGGCTCGTGTGATCCTTCCACAACCACACATACGCGGCCAGATCGTGCTTGAAACGATCATCGAATGCGAGCGGAACTCCTTCGGCGTCCACCGGCAACGGCGTCGAGCCCGTAGTATCGACGCCGATGCCTATGACGTTTTGCGGATCGAATCCCTCAACCGACATCGCCTGCTCGAGCGCACCGCGGATGCTGGCCTGGAGTCCATCGAGATGGTCCTGGGGATTCTGACGAGCGAGCTGTGGATCGCGATCGAGCAAAATCCCATGCTCGCCCGATGGGTAGGCAAAAACGCTCGTACCGACTTCTTCGCCCGTCTGCACGTCCACGACAAGCGCACGTACTGAATTTGTACCGTAGTCGAGGCCGACGGCGTACTTCCTACTCATGGTCTATCGCGATGATTGTGGATAGGTCGAACAAACGGGCTTACGCGTGCTCGTATACGTCCCACCCCATGTAATTCGACAGCGCCTCGGTTACCGCACCCGAGACGCGGGCACGGGTGGCGGCAACGTGGTGCTCGAACCCGTTCTCACAGATATAGCGGAGCAGCTTCTGCAAGTTGGGAACGTCGAAGACGCCGTAACCGCCGAAGGTTTTGAGTTCGTGGTCGGTGAACTGGCCTTCTCCAACATAAACGCGAATCTTGCCCTCGAGGTCGTCCGTCGAGACTCGCGCATAGGTGAACGGACCCGGCTTGACGCGCCCTACAATGGTGCCATAGGTGTTCTCTTTCCCCACAGTACCGGCGATTATCTCCTGATAGTCCATCTTGTGGGCATCTTCGCCGTCGCTATGAAAGAACGCCTTCGGCAGGTTCGAGCAGTGGAAGACCACGCCCATGTTGGGATCCTGGCCGTAGTTGTTGTTCCAGTCGAGAAGCGCCGACGGAGCGACCGCTGCTTCCTGCAGGATGTACATGCTGAGCGCACCCACGATATCGGCTTCGCATGCGCTGGCCATCAGATTGTCGCTC
>CBFGYX010000149.1:0-4983 GCA_965653075.1 uncultured bacterium | reverse complement strand
CGTGCGTGAACGAGTTCTTCGTGGAAGACAACGTATCGCGCGCGGTAAGGCTTAATATGATTGCGTACGCCAGCCCCTGAAGTAAGACATTGTCGGCCACGCGCAGCAGTCGGAGGGTGGGGAGATTAACAACTGCCGGGCCCACGATTTGTGCAATAACGTAAACGCCGACGCCCGCCAGGATGGCTGGTACCGGCGGGAGCAAAACGACGAGCAGCAGAAAAACCCAGCCGGTGGTTATCTGCGGGAGCCTGATCCAGACGTCGGCGTCGGCAAGCAAACGGGGCAATGCCTGGACTTCGAGGACCTTCGATGCAAACCGCTTTACCTCATCCTCCGTTGCAGAGAACCACGCCCCGCTCTCGGTAAAGATGCCGTTGGCCGTTGCAACAAAAGCGAGTTCACGACGGCTTCCACCAAAGAAAGCAGGCAGCATCAGGCAGACGACTCCAGGAAAGCTGAATAGTAGCGGGCCGTGTGAACGTGCCGTGCCGAATGCGGTTTCGTTCGCAACCGCGGACGCCGCCTCTGATCCAACGACCTTCAGTCGAGCCGCTGGAAATACCGCAGGATAGGGGGAATCATTTCGATATCGCGAAGGACGATATCAGTTGGCAGGTGGAGCGTCGGCCGGACGCGGCCCGTGGTGTCGGTCAGCACGTCTTCAAATGAGACGGTCGAGAAAAAGTCGGGCGCTTCGAGCGCATCCTGATACTGCGAAAACAGGACGCGGTAGCGCACGCGGATCGACGATGGGTCGAGCGTCACCGCGCGTTCAGGGCCGCCGATGATGTTGACGGGGATCTCTCGCATCCCCTCCGTGAACTGGCGTGATTGCGCTTCGACGAGTGTGGACTGTACCGACCGCTGCACGAGCCCGTTGAGCGTGTCAGCGAGTGGGACAACGCTGCTGATAGAGTCGCGTACATCCCGAAAAACACGTTCTTCCGTCGGCCAGAATTCGAGCGAGTTGACAATGGAAAAGGCGCCGGTAACGCGCACGGAGTCGGGCGTGAACGAAGGCGGCTCGAGGAGATCGTGCGTGGAAGGTGTACGGATGTCGACACGTGACAACACCGGGACGGTGCGCGTGATGCGGCGTTCTTTTCGCAGATTAAACGTGGTCGGGCTCACGTTCGTTATGCGCACGCCTTGCGGCAGCCGCCGAACGGTTTCTTCGATGCCGACAACGTCGGTCGATGCGTCGATCGGCACGGTCGGCGGATTATAATTCAGCCGAATGAGTGCAAAGCCCTCGCCTTCGACCTGTACGCGTATGTTCTCCGGCGGAAGCGAGACAAGAGCTTCATCGTCGGGCAGATTCTGAACGACGGTGGGAAAGGTGATAGTCGCCGTATACACGCCGCGGATCGTGAACGTAAACCAGAGGAAGGCGGACACCAGAATACAGACGGTGATGGCGAGGCCGCGTTTCGGCGGCGGCCTGTCCGACAGCGAGTCGGCAGCACCGCTTTGAGGCGAGAAGACGCCCTGTATCCACTCCCAGAATGGGAAGGCCCCGTTATTCTTGGTTTCCGGCGATGCCACGATTCACCTGGCTAATGACAATCGTCGCTGAGACGCCACGACCTCAGCTTGGGTTCGGCATGAGAAGCTCGGTACATTCACCCACGCCGTCGATGCTATTCGCCAAGGCGATCCCTCAGTATCTCGATCAGTTCCTCCTTCCGCGCACGGGCGATTTCGCGTCCCTGTATCGGGAGGCCGGGAATCTCTCGAGCAAGATTCCGCAGTTCTCGCACCGTCAACACCTCGATATCCGGAAGGGCATAGGTCACCGTTGGCTCGCGAGCCGGGCGGTCGATGAGCACGCCGAGCTCATCACCGGGCCGTGGAATGACATGAGCGGAGAGAACTTCGCCCACGCGCTCGGCGGCTGCCCGGCCTGCATCCACAGCCGCTCGAACGGCCGCAACCTCGCCGACCACATGGATGGTAATCAGCGCCGCCTCGGTTCGCTCGGTCGATAACAACCGAACCTCCGACGCTTTCAGCATGGCATCAGCTGCTTCGACGGCAGCGACGAGGCCGCGCGTCTCCACCATGCCGAGGGAGCGTTCGCCGAGGTCAACCATCGATGCAGGAAGAGTGGAGCAAAAGGATTACCTGGCCGGCCGGTTCGATATGCGGATCACATTCATCAGCAACCGGCCCGCCAGGCCCCTGAGCAACTTTAGACGTCGCCGGCGGGCAGAATCTGCTCGACATCGTTGTGCGGCCGCGGGATGACGTGCACCGACACGAGGTCGCCCACGCGCTCGGCTGCCGACGCTCCGGCATCGGTCGCCGCCTTCACGGCCCCGACGTCTCCTCTGACCATCACGGTGACATAACCGCCGCCGATCTTTTCTTTGCCGATCAGGCGGACGCGCGCAGCCTTGACCATGGCGTCGGCCGCTTCGATCGCGCCAACGAGTCCGCGCGTTTCCACCATGCCGAGCGCCGTTCCGTAGTCTTCTGCCATAAAGCGAGTAAAATGTCTGATTGAAAGAAGGGACCTCCGAAAATCTGTCAACAGAAAACAGCACGGAAGCGCTTCAAAATGAATATAGAAGCGCCTCTTCCGATTGTCAACGCGGGCGCGCAGCTGCGGGGCGTGTGGATGCGACTTCCGAATTTACTTTCGAAGTGATGCAACAACCGTGGTTCAGAAGTTATGCCGTTCCACCACCCTTCTTTCGCATCGGCAGATTTATGATCTCCCGAGGGTCTTCGCGAAGGCCTCGACCTGGACGCTTCCTTGAGTGCGCAGATTCAAGTAGAACCCTCATCATCGGGCAAGGCGATCATAGAAGTCGAGCAGCTTCCTGGATTCCATCTCCCAGTTGAAGCGCTTCTCGACGGCGCGCCGGCCACGCGCTCCCATCGCTTCGGCTTCATCCGGGTTCTCGAAAAGATACCGGACGGCATCAGCCGCAGCGGAAGGATCCATCGGGTCGACGAGGATGCCGCAATCGGCGTCCTGAATGATCGCCCGCCAGTCGGGGAAATCAGAAACCACGACCGGTAGCCCGACCGCCATGTACTCGAAAAGCTTTGTCGGAAGGCACTCGATGTGCTTCGGCAGGGGATGCATCAGCACGATTCCGACGCGCGACCGGTTCATCACCTCGGCAACCTCCGTCCGGTTGAGGTATCCCAGTGCCGTGATCGGAAGCCCCTGCGCGCGCTGCTCGAACTCCTTTTCGAGGGATGCCGGAAAAAACGGTCCGCCAAGGATGAGCTCTGAATCTTCCAGTAGCCTCACCATCTCCACCATCTCCCAAAGGCCACGCACTTCCGTCAGACCGCCTACGTAGGTGACGATGAAGTCGCGCTCCCGGTATGGCTGTGCATCCCCGAATAGTAGCTCGGACTTCAGCGGGTAGTTATGGATGAGCGTCGTCTTTGACGCCGGAAAGCGCCGGGCGTTGGCGGGTTCGGCGGCGATGATTGCATCGAAGTAATGACCGGCGAGCCACTCCATCAGTCCAGTAGCCCTGCTCGCAATAGGTCGGAGGCCCGGAGCGATCCAGTGCTGGTACTGCATCTGCTTCGGCGTATCCTCGTGCGAATCGTACACGACCCGGCGTCCGCGCATCTTCAGGGCGAAGCCGTACGGGACGAGGTCGTAGTCATGAAGGTGAAAGATCGCCGTCGCGTCTTCTTCCAGTGCCCGCCGGTATACCTGACGCGTCGTGCGGAGGAGCCGATCCTTACCGCTTTCTGGTGCGGGCACAGCTTTTATCTCGACTCCCTCAATGACTTCGTCGTGGGTGTGCGGAACGATGTAAACCACCTCATGGCCCGCCGCTGCCAGCGTTCTGCACTCCTTCTGGAAGATGCGCGGATCGCTTACGCGATGCGTAGTGGCCATGTGGATGATTCTCGCCATGCGATGGACCGCTGTGCGGGCGCCGGATCAGTTATCGAAGAGTGAGGCAGCAATAAGATCGGATGCCGTTCCATGCTCGGGCTCTCCGAACGGCGCACGATCGGCCGATGGCCGACGATTGACAGCCGCGATGATCGCCTGGGCATCGGCCCCGACGAGCTGGTTCCAATCGCCTGCCAGCGTCTCCACCCATTCGGTTTCGTCGCGCAGTGTGATGCAGGGTGTGCCGAGCCAGTAGGCTTCTTTTTGAACCCCGCCCGAGTCGGTGAGAACCGCGTGCGCATTCTGAATGAGCTGCAGCATCGCGAGATATCCGACGGGCTCGATCAGACGTACGTTCGATGATAGCTCGAGCGCATCGAGCAGCGGCCGCGTGCGTGGATGCGCAGGCCACACGACGGGCCGGTCAAGCCGGCCAAATGCGTCGGCAATTGCGGCAAAGCGATCGAGGTCGCCGGTGTTCTCCGCGCGATGTACCGTTGCGAGGTAGTACCCGCCGGCTGGGAAATCGATGAGCCGGTCGAGCGGATACATCCGAGAAGATCGCTCGGCGAAATAAGCCGTTGCGTCGAGCATGACGTCCCCCGTGAGGACGACCCCGTCTGTGACTCCCTCCTGTCGCAGGTTTTCGACCGCCGTGGCTGTCGGGCAGAACAATCGATTCGACACATGATCCGTCAGCACGCGGTTGACTTCCTCGGGCATCTGTCGGTTGAACGATCTCAGGCCGGCTTCCACGTGTGCGATGGGAATGCCCATCTTGGCGGCCACCAGCGCGCCGGCGAGCGTGCTGTTGGTGTCTCCGTAGACCAACAACCAGTCAAATCGCTCGCGCGCGAGTTCATTTTCTATCCCGATCATCATACGCGCGGTCTGCTCGCCGTGCGTAGCCGATCCGACGCCGAGGTTCGCCTGCGGCGGCTCGATCCCCATCTCATCAAAGAAGATCTGGCTCATGGTCGGATCATAATGCTGACCGGTATGGATGATCGCTTCATCCGCACCCCGAGCTTTCAGTGCACGCGAGACCACGGCCGCTTTCACAAACTGTGGTCGCGCGCCAACGATCGTGCATATGCGCAGCCGCC
>CBFGYX010000148.1:0-5001 GCA_965653075.1 uncultured bacterium | reverse complement strand
CTTCGCGATCGGCTCCAGGCATGCTCACCCGTCAGACCCTACGGCTCCCAGCTCTTTATCGGCGTGGGCGGCAGCGGCAAGACGTCCATGATCCTGCGCCTCTTGACGCAGAAGAACTTCTTCGGGCGGCGACGCTGCGGCGTCATCATCGCGACGCCGGGTATGGAGTCGGATCGTTTCTATCAGGATCCGACCGATCTGTACCGCCGGGCGGGCATCCCTGTGCAGAACGCCGGGACGGTCGAGGAGATGGATCAGGCGGTCGCTCGGCTCGACGGCTTCGACCACATCTTTGTGGATACGCCCGGCTTGCCGTGGCATCCGCGCGAGATGCGCGATGCGCTGGCAGCTTTGAAGCCGCTGATGGAGTGCCTCGTGCCGGTGCAAACGCACTTCGTGATCGACGCCACGCGCGCACTTGAGGAAGTTGACATCGACATACTCCGCCGGATGCCGGTCTCGCCCGATATCGTCGCGCTGACGCATATCGACGAAACCGCCCGCCCGGGCCGCGTGCTCGAGTGGATGGCCCGCGCCGGCTTGCCTGTGAACTTCGTCGGCAGCGGCTGGAAGCAGAACGAAGGCCTCAGCCTGTTCTCGCCTTCCGCGTTCGCCGAACAGATGCTCGAAGCCTGACCGACCCCGAGGACTGGAGATCCATGAGACGAACTTCAACAATTCTCGCCGTGGCAAGCGGCAAAGGTGGCGTAGGCAAGAGCGTCATATCCGTCAACCTCGCCGAAACCCTGGCGCGCGACGGCTATCGCGTGGCGCTGCTCGACGCCGACATGGCTCAGGGTGCGTGCACCGTGCTCATGAACGAGCAGCCGGGGCCGTCACTTGCAGATGCAGCAGGACGTATCGTGTCGATCGACGACGCCTTTCGTGCCACCCAGAGCGGCGTGACACTCGTCGAAGTGGCGCAGGAGCATGAGGAGATTCCGTCGCAGCCCGCGCGGCTCTTCCCCGTGCTCGACGATGCGCTCGACCGGCTGGCTCGCCGCCACGACCATGTCATCATCGACTGCCCCGCCGGCACCGGCGATCTCGTGCGCTGGGCACTCGACCGTGCCGACATGGGCATGCTGGTTCTCGTGGAAGAGCCGACGGCCGTTGCCGATGCTTACCGCCTGGCCAAGCTGGCGTGGATGCACGATATCAACCTGCCACTCGGCGCCGTCGTCAATTTTGCCGATTCCGAGACCGAGGCTCAAAGTGTTGCCGACCGCTTCGGCGCCATCACGGAGCGCTTCACCGGCAACGCCCCGACATTCCTCGGCTGGGTACCTTTTTCCATGCAGGTAAGAACTTCCGTACGCGACCAGAGCCCGGCCGCACGCCACACCGGCCCCATACGCACCGCTTTTGAGCATATCGGCGCCACTTTAAACGCTGGCACAGCCGCCACCGGCTCGGTTTCGCCACTTTTCCGATCCATCTCCGGCCCCAACTGATCGCGCATATTCTGCACAGGCACGTTCCTTGCTTAAGCAGTTACTGAAATACTTCACCGCGACTCCGTAGGACCACACCCCCTCGAGAACCGCTCACCCTCATGCAGCCGCTTCACATACACATCAGCCTCTTTATAGGTCTTGTGGCCTTCGTGAATCAGCTTGCCAGGTTCGCTCCCCTCGACCGGACGATCATCGTCGGTGTCGGCAGCGGGCTGGCCGTCTACGTAGTGCTCGTCTTCGGCGATCTCATCGTCAAAAAAATCCTTACAAAGGCGCCGCAGCAAAACGAAGATGCAGAGCAAGAGTCGGCACCCGAGCAAACGATTCGAGAACCGGCTCCTGCTGCCGGATGAATCGCCTCACCCGAAACGGTTAAACCTCGTCATCTGCCATGGCACAAGATCTACAAAGCCTTGCCGAATCCCACGCTGCTGAGCCCACGCCCGCTCACCGTGAGGCCGTAGTCCTTGCCGCCGTACCACTCGTCCGGTCCATCATTGGCCGGCTGAGTATCCCCGATCATCCGCTCGCCAGCCGCGAAGACCTCGAAGACGTCGCGCTGCTGGGCCTGCTGCAGGCGCTAGACAGCTACGAGCCCGACCGCGGCACGCCGTTCGTATCGTACTCGTACGGCCGTATCCGAGGTGCACTGGTCGACTATCTCCGCTCGATCGACGCACTGCCACGCGAGCGCCGGCGCCGTCTGGCCGAAGCGCAGCGCGCCATGGAGACGCTCCGACAGTCGCTCGGCGGCGAACCCTCCGATGAGGACGTGGCCGACTACCTCGGCATTTCCGTCACCGAATATCACTCGCTGCTTTGCGACGCGCAGAGCCGCTACGCACTCTCGCTGCACGACGGCACGGGCACCGACTCCGATCAGACGCTCATCGAAACGATCGAGAATCACGCGGCAGCCGAGGACTTCGAGCAGATCGACAAGGAATCGTACTTCGAGTACATCGTCGGACTCATCCAGGAGCTCCCCGAACGTGAGCAGACGATCGTTGCGCTCTACTATTACGAAGATCTGACCTTGCGCGAAATCGCCTCCCTCCTCAATCTAACCGAGGCTCGCATCTCTCAGATCCTGGGTAAGGTGCTGCTCACCCTCCGCACGCAACTCAACGAGAGCCGGTCGATGGCGGCTTAAACGCCACGCATTGAACAGCAGGCATACGAACAGCACGCGTAGGAACAGCGCGCATCGCATATCACGTGGTCGCTTCCGTTCAGTACTCCGGCGGCACGTACAGATTCAGCGTGCGGAGCGGCGTCTCTCCCGTGTTACGTATTTCATGCCATTCGCCACGCTCGATCAGCAACAGCGAGTGCCGATCGATGGGCACATCCTCTCCGGCCACGATCGCTGATCCTTCCCCCTCAACCACAAACAGCCACTGATCGCTGTTTTCGTGGATGTTATCGGGTCCGCCGGTTGACTCTCCCACGGGCAGCACCATTTCGGCCGCCTGGGCGAACTCGTTTTGCAGGATGACGGCGAAGTCGGATTTTAGAGGTGCTGTGGTGTGTTGCATCGGGTTCTGTTGTTTGGGGATGGGGAATCCGGGCCCGTCGATTCCACCTCCGAATCAGCCTCCATCGCGGTCGAGCAAATTCTCTTCGTTGCTCCGCGCCAGCTCTTCCTTCACCTGCGCATCCATCCGGAAGTCGGGTGCGACGTCGATCTCCCGCGATCCCGGGGCATGCCTGCCTTCGTCGTGCGGCCTCGGGCACGGCGCCCCCTCCCGTAACAGCCTGACCTCGTAAAGCCGCTCCGGAATCTCAATGCCCGCCGCGTCGAGGCCCTCCTTGACGAGCCGAATGGCTTCGCTGCGAACCTTCAACAGGTCGACTTCCTTCTGATTGACCCACGCGAAAAACTGTACCGACACGCTCGCTTCCTCGATCTCCATCACGCGCACGAAGGGCGGCGGCTCATTCAGAACGCCCGGCATCTGCAGCAGGATCTCACGCCCGACATCCGCAACTCGGGATAAATCCTCGTGCAGCCCGACCGAGATGTAGAAGTCGAAACGACGTCGCAAATTGCGGCTGAAGTTGATGACGGTGCTCTTGAACACGACGGCGTTCGGCATGCGCAAATGATTGCCTTCAAACGTGAGCAACACCAGCTCTCGCGATGTCATCTGCATCACATGCCCCTCGTGTTCTCCGATCTTGATGACATCGTTCACCACAAACGGCTGGCGGATGCTCATCAGCACACCGGCGAGGTAGTTCTCGGCGATGTCCTGGAACGCAAAGCCGAGTGCGATGCCGACCACGCCGGCCGTGCCGAGGAGTGCGCCCACGAGCGTCGAGACGCCAAGGATGTCGAAGATGAAGATGAGGCCGACGAGGATCAGTCCGGCCCGCGCCACCCGCCGGAAGAGCGCCCAGATGAGCGGGTCGATCCCAAGGCGGCGAGCCGGCGCTTCCCACCGCGTGAGCAGGCTCCCCAGCCACCACAGCAACGCAATCAACAGGACGACCAGCAGCCACACCGGGATGTACGCCACAAATGAGCGTGCGAGGCGCTCCAGACGGTCGACGGCCGGCATGATCCGCGTCTCGACGTCGGTGGCAACGCTCACCTGGTCATGTACCCAGATGACGCCTTCGAAGCGCTCGACAAGCCCGACGACCGACTCGCGCGTCTGGGCGTTCTGCACAATGCCGCCAAGGATGACGACGCCGTTGCGCACTTCAATCTCAACCGACTGAAACGCCTCGATCTCGCCGAGCACGGATTCGATCCGATCCTGAACCTGCTGATCCGATACCGTTTCGGCGGGGATTTCTTCTGCCGGTAGCTCCTCTTGCAATGGGGCGTCGGTCTGCGCCCACAGCGGCACTGTCAGGAAAGAAAGCAGCGCTATGAGCAGCGCCGATCTCACGATTCGCTGCCCATGATCGTTGCGACGAGCCGCCGCGGACCTCCATGATCCCGGTGCTCGCACAGATAGATGCCTTGCCACGTGCCCAGCGCGAGTTCGCCGTCGGCAATCGGGATAGTGAGGCCGTTGCCGAGCAACGACGCCTTGATATGCGCCGGCATGTCATCCGGGCCCTCGAGCGTGTGCTCCCAATACGGCGCGTCTTCCGGAATCATCACATTGAAATGTCGCTCGAAGTCGCGCCGTACGTCCGGCGATGCGTTTTCATTGAGCGTGAGCGATGCAGACGTGTGCTGAATGAACAGGTGAAGCAGTCCGGCTCCGACCCGATTCAGGTCATCGAGGTGTTGGAGTACGTCGCGCGTGATTAGATGGAAGCCCCTCGGGCGGGCGTCGAGCGTGATGAAATAATTCCTGACGAGCATCGAGATCGTGACCGTTTGAGATGTAGGAATGGGATGCTGCCTACGATGTCACGATCCGTGCTGTTCGGAGCTGCTTGCCCGATTACGAGAAGGTTGCCGATTCGGGATCAGGGAATCTCGAGGTACTTGTGCGTCTGGAGACTTAGTCGCCACTGTGGATTGCGGAGACAGTAGTCGATGGCCGCCCTGGTATTGGCCGCGCGGTCGGGGCCGTCCATC
>CBFGYX010000147.1:0-5059 GCA_965653075.1 uncultured bacterium | reverse complement strand
ACCCTTCGGACGCTAACGACCGTTAGTTGTCAGTAATCAGTTATCGGTTATCAGTTTTCAGCTATCAGTCATCAGTAGTCAGCTATCAGTTTTCAGCTATCAGTAGTCGTAACTGAATACCGAACTAACAACCAAAAACCAACAACCAACAACTAACAACCAAAAACCAAAAACTAACAACCAACAACCAACAACAACCGATCACACGATCAGCGGCGCGATGACGAGCGCCACAACCGCGATCAGCTTGACCAGAATGTTCAGGCTGGGCCCGGACGTGTCCTTCAGCGGATCGCCAACCGTGTCGCCTACGACAGCCGCATGGTGAGCTTCGCTACCCTTGCCGTATTCCACGCCATCGAAGGTAATTCCACTCTCGATGCGCTTCTTGGCGTTATCCCACGCACCGCCGGCGTTCACCTGGAAGATCGCGAACAAGACGCCGGATACCGTCACGCCAACCAGCAGGCCACCAAGCATGTCTTTACTCGCGAAGCCCACGACGATCGGCACAATCAGCGCCAGAAGTCCGGGGGCGATCATCTCACGGATGGCTGCCTTGGTTGAAATGTCGACGCATCGTGCGTACTCGGCCTTGGCCGTGCCTTCGCGAAGGCCGGGAATCTCGCGGAACTGACGTCCTACTTCCTCGATCATCTCACCGGCCGCGCGTCCGACAGCGCCCATCGACATGGCACTAAACACGTACGGCAACACCGCACCGATCAGTATCCCTCCAAGAATGACCGGATTGGCGGCATCGATCGTCCGCACATCCGCTGTCTGCATATACGCTGCGAACAGACTTAGCGCCGTGAGGGCGGCGGATCCAATCGCAAAGCCCTTACCGATGGCAGCCGTCGTGTTACCTACGGCATCGAGCGTGTCGGTACGTTCGCGAACCTCAGGCGGGAGCTCGGCCATCTCGGCGATCCCACCGGCATTGTCGGAAATCGGCCCGTAGGCGTCGACAGCGAGCTGGATTCCCGTCACAGAGAGCATGCCCACGGCTGCGATGGCGATCCCGTACAAGCCGGCGAAGTGAAAGGCACCCATGATCGCAAAAGCGAGAATCACCGCCGGGAAGCCCGCCGAGTACATCCCGACACCAAGCCCCGAGATGATGTTCGTCGCCGAACCGGTGATGCTCTGCCTGGCGATCCCAAGTACCGGCTTGTTATCCGTGGCCGTGTAATATTCGGTGATGAGGCCGATGAGCGTGCCCGCTGCGAGACCGATTAAGACGGCCCAGAAGACACCGAGCGATGTAAACTCGGTAACTGCGGCACCTCCCCCGACGACGGTCCAGCTCTCCGGCAGGATCCAACGGATGAGGAAGAAGGACAGAATGGCCATGAGACCGGCAGCACCGAACTCGCCCATGTTCAGCGCCTTCTGCGGATTACCGCCTTCCTTCACGTTTACCAGGAACGAGCCCGCAATTGAGACCATGAGGCCGATGAGCGTGCCCGCTGCGAGACCGATTAAGACGGCCCAGAAGACACCGAGCGATGTAAACTCGGTAACTGCGGCACCTCCCCCGACGACGGTCCAGCTCTCCGGCAGGATCCAACGGATGAGGAAGAAGGACAGAATGGCCATGAGACCGGCAGCACCGAACTCGCCCATGTTCAGCGCCTTCTGCGGATTACCGCCTTCTTTCACCTTAACGAAGAGCGAGCCTGCAATAGAAACCAGTATCCCAACGGCCGAAAGCACGAGCGGCAGCAGGATGGCGGCAAGATCGTGCACGCCGTCCATCCCCTGGAACGTCATCACGTAGGCCGTTCCAAGAACCATGGTACCAATGATCGCACCGACGTAGCTCTCGAAAAGGTCGGCACCCATACCCGCGACGTCACCAACGTTGTCGCCCACGTTGTCGGCAATGGTGGCCGGGTTGCGCGGGTCGTCTTCCGGAATACCTTCGTACACCTTGCCGGCGAGATCGGCGCCTACGTCGGCCGCTTTGGTGTAGATGCCTCCGCCGACGCGTGCAAACAACGCGATCGACGAAGCACCCAGCGAGAAGCCGGAGATGACGGCCATCACGCGGCCCGGCGTCCAATCGGTCATCCCGTTCAGGACAATGAAGAGGACGCTCAGTCCTATCACACCGAGCCCGACCACAGAGAGACCCATGACGAGGCCACCCGCGAACGCAACGTTCAACGCCTCGCCGAGTCCTGTACGCGCAGCGTGGGTCGTCCGCACGTTGGCCTTGGTTGCCACATTCATCCCGATGAAACCGGCCAGACCGGAGCAGAACGCACCTGCGATGAACGCCAGCGCGATCAGCCACGAAGACTCCGGCTGCCTCATGTTGACGAGGGCGAGAACGATCGCCGCAACGATCACAAAGATGACCAATACGCGGTATTCACGGCGCAGAAATGCACGAGCTCCTTCAGCAATGTAGCCGGCGATTTCGGCCATCTCGGGCGTACCGACGTTTTGCTTTTTAATCCAACTCGTGCGGAGAAAGGCGTAGATCAACGCCGCCACTCCGGCAAATGGAATCAGATAAAGGATGGTATCAGTCATAAAAGCGGGCCACTTCGTTGAGTGATCGTGAGAATGCTAGGGCTGATCGAAGTATCGATATCCCGTAGCCACAAATAATAGACAGCCTCTTTCACGAGTAACTGCCCTTAATCTAATCTTCAATGTAAATCTTCGCTTCAATTGAAGCGATTCATAGCGGTCACCAGTCCCTCCGTAACGAAGGCAGAAATCGCATCAAGCGCTCGCACTACACCTTCATCCACATCATCATCTTCCGACGAGTCGAACGGCGAGAGCACATAATCTGCTTGACGTCCGCGTGAGAAGTCGTTTCCGATCCCGAAACGAAGCCGCGGGAAAACGTCCGTCCCCAACACATCGATGATATCCTGGACGCCGTTGTGCCCTCCCGCACTACCGCTTTTGCGGAGCCGCAGTTTACCCACAGGTAGCGCAATATCGTCGTAGACAACGAGCATGTCTTCAGGCTGAAGCCCGTTGCCGCCGAGTAATGCCTTAACCGCGCCCCCGCTCCTGTTCATATAGGTGAGCGGTTTAGCAAGCACGATATTGCGTCCTCGGATCCTGCCCGTTGCTTCCAACACGTTGCCCCGCCCGTGCTGGAACGGATCAGCGCCGATCTTGTCGGCCAGCGTATCGACAACGACAAAGCCGATGTTGTGACGGGTATAAACGTAATCGGCCCCGGGATTCCCGAGGCCGACTATTAAACGCTTTCTTGCCAACGTTACGAGAGGCTGCGTGCAGGTCAGGCGTCGTCCGACGCGTCGCCGGCCTCATCAGCCGCCTCGTCGGTTGCTCCCTCAGCATCCTCGGCAGCCGCTTCTTCTTCCTCGAGGAGCGCAGCGTCAACGCGGGGCGCGACCACGGTGACGATCGTCTGATCTTCGAGGGTCACGAACGAGACGCCTTCAATCTTGAGGTCGCGAACGTGAATCGTGTCACCGATATCCAGGTGCGAAATATCGATGTCGACCGAACTGGGAATGTCTTTCGGCAGGCAGCGCACGACCAGGTCGTGGATCAGCGTCTGTGTATCGCCGCCGTTGAGCTGACCCACCGGTGTGCCCGTAAACTGGATGGGCACGGTGATGGTGATGGCCTCGCCTGCGGTCAGGACCTGAAAGTCGGCATGGCGAACAATGTCGCGGACGGGATCGAAGGTGACTTCCTTCATCACGCAGTCGTATGTCTCGCCTTCCACCTCGACCTGCACGATCGGGGTTTCGTCGGTGTAAATCAGCGGATTAAGTGCGTTGACTTCCGTCGCAAAGGAGACTGAGTCAACCCGTGCACCATAAAGAACGCACGGCACGCGCCCTTCACGCCTCAACGCACGTGCTGCACTCTTGCCCGTACCACGTGGCGTGCCCTGTATCTTGATAGCGTCCATTACCTTCCTGATCCTGTTCCTGTTAAAAAATGCGGCCGGTCAATCGAACAAGGTCGAAACCGACTCGTCTGTGTAAATCCGCCTGATCGCGTCCGAGAAGATGTCCGCAACACTTACAACTTCTATTTTCTCCGACGGCCGCGTCAGCGGAATCGTATTGGTCACCAGCAGTTTCGTCAAATCAGACGCCTCGATGCGCTCGTAGGCCGGGCCCGAGAGCAGCGCATGCGTGCACGCGGCAACCACCTCGAGCGCCCCGGCTTCGCGCACCGCGCGCGCGGCACTGGTCAGCGTTCCCGCCGTATCGACGATATCATCGATCAGCAACACGTTTCGCCCCTTCACTTCACCGATGATATTCATCACCTCGGCCTCGTTCTGGCGCGGCCGACGTTTGTCGATCACGGCGAGGTCCCCGCCGAAGCGCTTGGCATAGGCCCGCGCCATCTTCAGCGCGCCTACGTCCGGCGCCACAACAACAGGGCTCTCGAGATTCAGCCGGTGGAAATAGTCCGCAAACACGGCTGATCCGTAAAGATGATCCACGGGGACGTCGAAGAATCCCTGAATCTGTGCCGCATGGAGGTCCATGGTCAACACGCGGTGGATGCCGGCCGTCATCAACATGTCGGCCATCATCTTAGAAGCTATGGCCACACGCGGCTGGTCCTTGCGCTCCTGCCGTGCGTAGCCGAAGTACGGCAGGACAGCCGTAATGCGTTCAGCCGAGGCCCGTTTGGCCGCGTCGATCAGCAGCAGGAGCTCGATCCAGTTATCGGCGGGCGGGCACGTACTCTGGATGATGAACAGGTCAGTGCCGCGGATCGACTCCTCGTAGTGGACGTAGATCTCTCCATCGGAAAACTCCTTGATGGAGAGGACGCCCAGCTCCCGGCCGTATGAGTTTGCGATCTCCCGCGCGAGCGCCGGGTTCGACCGCCCGGTAAAAATGGAGATCGGCGTGTGCCGGTTCGATAACTGCATTGAGAGCGATCTACGCGCCTGTTGTGATGGTTACCCGCGAGCCGCGCCCGCGTGGATCTACTACCACGCCCACGATAACGCGAGCAACACTGACTTCGTACGTTGCCCGGGGAGGATTCGAACCTCCACATACGGCTCCAAAGGCCGCTGTCCTGC
>CBFGYX010000146.1:0-5059 GCA_965653075.1 uncultured bacterium | reverse complement strand
TTGAACAGGCCGAACCGAGCGCCCATGAAATGATCGAGGGTGTACTGCATCTGGAGCGTTTCGCCGAGCCGCGCCCAGCCGATGCCGTCGCCGCTGAAGTAGAAGTAGGCTTTGTCGTTCTGGCGGAGGAAATCGGCGTCGATGCGAAGATGCACGCTGTCGCCGGCCACCAGTGGCCCACGTACTTCCGTGGGTGAGCCCGTCTCTCCCGAGACCTGGACGAAGTATTTCTCGCCGTCTTCCATCCTGACTCCAATGAAGCCGTACTTATTCATCAGCAGGATCAGTCCGGCGTAATCTCCATCCTTCATCCCCGAAATATCAATCGCCGTTTGCGCCGAGCTCGTGGGGCCGAACGTGCGCTGCGTGAGTGTATTGCGTGCCTCGACGACTTCATTGTCGACGCGGCCGGTGGTAATCCGCAGGCGGCCGGGGTTCTGAAGGATCTCCCAGTTGGCGTCGTCCGGATTGTGGTTCCACTGCCATGCCGGCGGCAGGATGGGCTCGCCCGGTGCGCGTTCGAAGTCGTCTGAGGTCACGATTCCCGAGGTGCCGGATAGGCCCTGGCTGCCGGCGGGGATGTCGAGCGTGGCCGGTACCCTGCCGTTCTCGCCCATCATCGGCCAGCCGTCCTCCCAATGGACGGGAATCAAATACGGGATACGTCCAACCGAGCCCCGATCACCAAACAGGAAGGCGTACCAGCGGCCGTCCGGCGTGTCGACCAGGCTGCCCTGGGCTACGCCCTCATCCTGTAGCACGACCCGGCTTTCGTAGGGGCCGGTGATCGCGTCGGCCCGGTGCGCGACGACCGTTCGCATGCCGTCACGTGGCCAGGTGATGGTCAGCAGGTAATAGGTTCCGTCCACCTTGAACAACTGCGCGCCCTCGGCGGGCAACATGATATCGGGCCCTGCGGCAGCGTGGGCATCGGGAATCACGACGTCATTGAAGCCGTCGGCTTTGATTCCGGAGAGATCCTCCTCGAGCTCGACGAGCTGGAGATCGCCGCCTCCGTAGATCATGTAGACACGGCCGTCGTCATCAAAGAACAGCGTATTGTCATGGAGCGATGGTTCGAACGACACTTCATCCCAGTCGCCACTCTCAACATTGTCCGTCGAGAAGATGTGTGTGCGTCCGCTCGTTGCCGAAAACGTCGATACGTAGAACCGTCCGTCATGATGCCGCAGACTGCTCGCCCATGAGCCTTTACCGTACGCATCCTGGCCGTCTTGAAGCGTCATCTGGTCGTTGTCGACCAGCGTATCGTAGGCATAGCTGACCAGCTCCCAGTTGACGAGGTCGGTTGACTTCATGATGGGGAGGCCCGGACTCATGTGCATCGTCGTGCTGCTCATGTAGTAGGTATCCCCAACACGGATGACGGAGGGATCGGGCACGTCGGCCCAGATAATGGGATTCCGTGCTCGCTCTCCCGTTGCTAGCGAGCCCACACCAGGATAGGGCGACTCGGCCTTGAGCTCCGCGAGCGGCACGCTCACGCCGCGTCGTGTTTTGGTGATGGGCTGGATGGTGCCGTCGTCGTTGTACTCGAGATACTCGACGGCTACGCTGCGGCGTCCGAGTCCCCCCTCCTCACCATCGAGCGTGAGGTCGGCCGTGTGGTAGAACAGGTACCACTGATCCTTGAATTCGATAACGCCGGGGTGGATGGTATAACTGTTCAGGTTCTGCTCCATCAGAATCCCCTGGTACTCCCACGGCCCGGTGATCGCCGGGGCCATGGCATAGCATAGCTTCTCCCAGAGTCCCTGATGGGCGAAGCAGGGATACGTGAGGTAATAGATGTCCTCTCGCTTATGAAACCACGGGCCTTCGGTGTAATTCGGCAGATCGATCGTCTCAATCGGTCCGTCGAGCTCGATCATGTTCGGCTTCAGCTTCGCGAAATACAGCAGCGGGTTGCCCCAGGCGATGTAGGCGCTGCCGTCGTCGTCAACGAAAACCGTCGGGTCGATGTCGTCCCAGCCGTGCGGACCGGGTGTCGTCTCGTCTACGACCAGTGCCGATCCGCGCGCGTCGACGAATGGGCCGGTCGGGCTGTCTGACACGGCAACACCGATCGCCTTACCTACGTGGGGCGGACCGTGCTGCACCGTGGTGTAAAAATAAAACGTGCCTTCGTGCTCGATCACCTGCGAGGCCCACGCATCACCCGTTGCCCACTCGAAGTCGGTCGGCTTCATGATCGAGCCGTGCGCCGTCCACGCCTTCATATCCGTCGTGGAGTAGGCCAGCCATTCCGTGATGTTGAACATCTGATCGCCCGTCGCTTCGTCGTGACCCACGTAGACGAAGAGCGTATCGCCCACGACGAGCGGCGCCGGGTCGGCCGTGAAGGCGTCACGGAAGATGGGATTCTCCGTGCCCGTGGCGTCAGGCTCGGCCTCCGCCTGTACGTCCGGCTGATCGCAGCCGGCGATGAACGCCATGAGAATGAAGAGCAGCCCGGGGAGTTTAATCGATGCAGTCATTATGGAGTCGGACGTGTGAGGGAAGGACGACCTGCCGGACGATCAGTCAACCGGTAGCATACGAACGATGCCCCGGTGAGGCGGATGAGGAAGTCCCGAATACCAGTGTTACTTGCGCAGGACCATCTGGCGAGACACGCTTTCATCATCTACCCTCAGGCGGTAGACGTAGACGCCGCTTGCCAACCCCTCGCCGTCGAATGCAACGGAATGACGGCCTGCCGGCAACTCGGCATCAACAAGTGACGCCACCTGTTGGCCCAGCATGTTGAAAACCGTCAGACTAACGTGGCCGTGACGCGGCGTGTGGAAGTCGATCGACGTGCCTTCAGCACTAAACGGGTTCGGATAGTTCTGTTCGAGTCGCGCACGCTCGGGTCGGGATATAGGAGATGCGGAGGTGCCCACGTATTGTCCGTCGAAGCGAATCCCTTCAATGCGGAGGAGCTCATCCGCCGACTCTCCGCTGAACACCAGATAGACATCGCGCTGCCCGGTTGCACCATCGATGTCGGCCACGAAATCATGGTATGTGTCCCAGGCACCTGTTGGTTCAATGTCGACGGAGCCGATCATGGTGCCGGTCTGATAATCATCCAGCCAGATGTCGATGCGGCCGCCCGTTTCCGCGCTCGAGGCCGTCACGACAATCTGATCCGCCACCCAGGGGTAGTCCATCGCGTGGCTATGATCATTTGGTGCGCCGAATTCTATCCCCGCATACATGGCCCAGTCTCCGTCATGGACATCCCGGAGTGCACCGGGGCCGGTCTGGACGCCGTAGTAATTGGCGGGATAGCCGGCCTGGATTGTTGAATACGCGTCGTTGTATACGTACAGGTCGAAATCAGCCGGGATACTTCCCACTACATACAAACCTTGCTGATTACCCGTAAACGAGTTGAAGTCGTGATCAATCTCTTCGCTCGGCTGATGCCGGTCCATGCGGGAGACGTCGATAGGCTGACCAACTTTCGTCCATACGATCCCGTCCGTGCTATATGAGCCGGTAACATCATGCCCGTCTCGCTCCATTTTGAGCCATACGGGGCCTTCCTCGTTGACATCTGCGGAATAGGCGGTCTCGTCAAAGCTGAACGTGACGGCGCGGCTCGTTGATGATCCGGCTCCTACGTAGACCTTTGCATACAGGCGCTCCGGACCGTTGATCGTCCAGATCCCGCCTTCGTCGTAACTATTCTCCGGGTTAAAGTCGATGCGCGTCACGAGCGAGTACGCCTTCTGAGCGGCATTCTGGATGACGGTATTGCGCCCGGGCACAAAGGGAAATCTGCGACCGCCCTTCGGTGTGAGTCGAAGCCAGCCGGGCCGCTCCGTCAATGAGTATGAGCTGGTCGGCGTGCGTCCGAGAAACGACCAATCCGGTGCAAGCACGTCTCCTTCGAACATATCCGAGCGCGGTACCGTCCATGGGATGCCGCTGCCGGGTAGATCGGGAGCAAGCTCGATTCCTCGAGGATACTGGGCCGTCGGCCAGCCTTCGCTATCGTACACGACCTGGCTTAAGAGGCCTTGCCGGCCCATCGCCTGCCATTCGTTTCCACCGCTTCCGTCGTACGACTGCGATATGATCCAACTCGTGCCGTCCGGCGCCGTTACGGCGGGCGAGCTGTGGTTCGGTGTGGCGAAATCGCCGCGCGCGCCCTGAAACAGCACACGCGGGGTTTCCCAGGCCTCGGGGTCATCCGACAGCGGGGCGTTCTTCACTGCGCTCTTCATCACATACTGCAATCCCGCCAGATGCTGAGCGAAGCTGTAGTAGTAGAAGCCGTCCCGCTTCCACATCACCGGCCCTTCGGCCCAACTATACGGGTGACCTTCCTCCTCGGGGTTCAGCCACGTGAGGTCGTAAATAAAACCGGTCGGCTGACCATCCGGCCCCAGTTCAACCAGGTGATTATTGCCGCGGCCCGCTTTCGTCAGCAGAAACCACCGATTGTCATCATCGATGAAGATCGAGTTGTCGACACCGAAGCCATCCAGACCGGCCGGCACGCGGATGAGCGTCGGTTCACTCCATGGCCCTTCGGGTTGATCTGCGGTCACGAAGTGCATGTCCCACGAGCCCGTGCCGCGGCCGAAGAAGTGCCAGTACTGGTCATTGTACAGGACCATATGGCCTCCCCAGATTCCGCCGGCGGGGACGTCGCCGTAGAGGCTCCAGTCTTCCGGCACCGGCTGCGCGATCACACGCCAGTGAACCAGATCGGTTGAGTGATAGATCTTCGGCGTGACGTTGAACGACGATCCCGTAGTGTAATAGTCATCACCGATTCGGGTGAGCGTCGCGTCAGGATGATCG
The DNA here is from genome assembly GCA_965653075.1 of uncultured bacterium. Classification (GTDB taxonomy): domain Bacteria; phylum Bacteroidota; class Rhodothermia; order Rhodothermales; family CAZKDQ01; genus CAZRTY01. The sequence continues at coordinate 238 of CBFGYX010000146.1, read as the reverse complement.
CCCGGTATTACCGGGTTGACGTAGGTACGCACGCCGGGTGCCTGGCCTGCGGCATGCTGATGCGGCAGTAAAAGTCCGATCAGGAGAAAGCATTGAAAAAGTACGCGCTTCATAGCGAATCGGGCTTTGTTGATGGTCTCGGCTATAAAAGGACTTGGGAGGCGGTGGCAATAAGGTCACCAATCGTTGCCGGCGGCCCGTGTCGGTTACCAACTTTTTATCTGACGACGGTGAAAAT
>CBFGYX010000145.1:0-5062 GCA_965653075.1 uncultured bacterium | reverse complement strand
ATTCGTGGTCTGGAGGGATGAAGCCTACGACGTCGTTCAAGTGAGGACAGCGCTCGCGCAAGATCTCGACGGAGAACCCGAGGTGGTGGCATACGACCTCGGCATGGTCCGAATCCGGACGGCCGCCGAAGGCGAGACTGCCGAGATTGAACGGGCGATTCTGACCGGCCTGGAGCGGGAATTTCCCGGCTCAAACCCACAAATCGAGCAGTCCGACATCGTGGGGCCTCGATTCGCGGCGGACCTCCGTCGTGGGGCCCTCTACTCGGTGGTCTTCTCGCTTTTAGTGATCTTCGTCTACATCCTGATCCGATTCGAGTGGCGGTCGGGCGTGGGCTCCATCGTGGGTCTCATCCACGACGTCCTCATCACGCTCGGATTGTTCTCGCTATTGAGCGGCGTTCTTCCGTTTTCGCTGCAGATGGATCAGACGATTATCGCTGCCTTCCTGACACTGATCGGTTACTCGCTGAACGATACGGTCGTGTTGTTCGACAGGGTGCGCGAGAGCCTGACCTACTACAAGTCGGAATCGTTCGAGGTCATCGTCAATAAGTCGGTCAACGACGTCTTGAGCCGCACGGTGATTACGTCGTTGACGACCTTGCTCGTGGTAGTCGTCCTATTTATATTCGGCGGAGATGTGCTACGCGGATTTGCCTTCGTGGTAGGCCTGGGCATCATCATCGGAACGCTCTCCACGATCTTCATCGCATCGTCTGTCGTGATCGAGCTGCGCAAAAAGGCGGCGGCCAAGCAAACGGCAGCCTGATTATCTCAGCCATTTACCTTAGCCGACCAAGATTATGAACTACGATGTAGGCGAACGTTATAATGCCGTCGTCGTCACCCTCAAGGGCAATGTGATGGGCGGGCCGGACGGCTCGAAGCTTCACGAGACCCTTCACGAGCTGAGAGAGCAGGGGAAGAAGAATGTGGTGGTCGATCTCTCGAAGGTCAAGTTCATGAACTCGAGCGGACTTGGTATGCTGATTAGTGGCTTGACCACGATGCGAAATGCCGGGGGCGACCTGCGTCTTGCGAACGTCGCCGACCGCATCCAGTCGCTGCTCGTAGTGACGAGGCTCATCACCGTTTTCAAGAATTACGACTCGGTTGATGAAGCCGTCGAGAGCTACGACGAGGCCGTCTCCGAATAGTATTTCGCCCTTGACAGAGGCACAGGATAACCACCGGAGAAGGCGGCGGGGCATCGCTCTTGCCGCCTTCGCCGTGGATGGCCATTACGGCCGTCATTATAAAGGAGGACATTCATGTCAGTATCAGTTGTAATCGGCACTCAGTGGGGAGACGAAGGCAAGGGTAAGATCGTCGATCTGCTGAGCAACGAGGTCGATATCGTTGCCCGCTATCAGGGAGGTGCGAACGCCGGCCACACCATCATGTGGGGAGATAAGACGTTCGTACTGCATCTCGTACCGAGCGGCATCTTTCACGAAGGCGTGGTCTGCGTCATCGGTAACGGCGTGGTCATCGATCCGGTGGCGGTGATGCAGGAGATCAAAATGATCCGCGAGCTCGGCTACGAAGTCGACGGACGGCTCTTGATCTCGCACAACGCGCATCTCATCATGCCGTATCACAAGCGCATCGAAGAAGTGAAGGAGCGCTGGCGCGATGAAGGCGCGATCGGCACCACCGGGCGAGGCATCGGCCCGGCGTATGTCGACAAGTTCGCGCGGACGGGCATTCGGGTGGTTGACCTGCTCGACCGCGATGTGCTCGCCAAGAAGCTTCGCAAGTCGATCAGTGAGAAGAACACCATCCTCAGATCGATTTACGGTGCGGAGGAGCTCGACGTAGAAGCCATCGTCGATGAGTACGTGGAGTTCGACAAACTGATCGATCCGTACGTTACCGATACCACGCAGTATCTCGGCAACGCGCTCCAGGAGGGCAAGCGCATTCTGGCTGAAGGTGCGCAGGGCTCACTGCTCGACGTCGATTTCGGCACGTATCCGTTCGTCACGTCGAGCCATCCCACTGTAGGCGGCTGCTGCACGGGCCTCGGTATTCCACCGACCGCAATCAAGCGTGTGATCGGCATCGTCAAAGCCTACTGTACCCGCGTCGGCAACGGTCCCTTCCCGACCGAGCTCGAAGACGAAGACGGACGGCGTCTGCAAGAGGTAGGGCATGAGTTCGGCGCCACCACCGGCAGGCCGCGCCGCTGCGGCTGGCTCGACCTCGTGGCCCTCCGCTACTCGTCGATGGTCAACGGCATCACCGACTACGCCGTGACCAAGCTCGATGTGCTGAGCGGCTTCGATGAGATCAAGGTGTGCACGGCGTATCGCTATAACGGCAAGACGTCGTCGCGATTCCCGAGCGAAACCGAGACGCTCGAGCGCGTCGAGCCGGTTTACGAAACGTTGCCGGGATGGAAGGAAGACATCACCGCCGTTGAGAATGTGGAAGACCTGCCACAGGCCGCGCGTGATTATTTGGCCTACGTCTCGGAATGGACCGGCGTGCCGGTGCGGATGATTTCGACTGGACCAAAGCGCGAGCAGACCATCGTCGGTGAAGCTGCGCTGATTTAACGACGCTCGCACAAACCACGGCCCCAACATGAGGGCGTACCGCGTCTCTGTAAACCTGAAGCTGGGCCTGATCGCCTTTGCGCTGCTGATAGCTTTTGCGTCGCTGGCGTATACGCAACGCCTGGTGCGGCAGCTGGGCGAGCGCGAGCAGTTCATCATCCAGCTCTGGGCGGCCGCGCAGGAACGCGTGGCTGACGCGTCGCTGCACGTCAACCCGTACATCAGCGAGTTTGATCGGCTGGACAGCCTCGTGGCAGGTTCAGGGTCGCCGGGTCCGCGGGTGTCGCGGCTTCGTGAAGCACTGTCCTGGGCGAGGGATATGCCGCCCGCGGGCGATCTCACCCTCGCAAGCGAAATCCTGCTTCAGGGCCACTTCGGGGTGCCCGCCATCATTGTCGACTCGGTTGAGGGCCGGCCGGTGGCGTGGCACAACCTCGACGTGCCGCCGTCACTCGACGGGCTCTCACCGGGCGACTCCGCCCGGGCCATGCAGAGTCTGCTGCGCCAGGTGGACCGGATGGCCCAGGTTCACCGACCGATCGAAATCGAACTACGCGCACCCACCGTCAGTGCCGACGCACGCCTGCAGCAATACGTCTTCTACGATGAATCGGGACTGATCAAGGAGCTCCGCATCTTCCCGTATCTCCAGCTCGTCATCGTGGCGTTGTTCGTGCTGGTGGGATATGCCGGATTCAGCTACGTTCGGCGTAACGAACAGCGCAGCTTGTGGGTGGGGATGGCGAAGGAAGCTGCTCACCAGCTCGGCACACCGATATCGAGCCTGATGGGGTGGACCGAGCTGTTGCGAAGCGGTGCGCTGGAGGGCGAGCAGCAGGTCGAGGCCGTCGATGAAATGGATGAAGATATCCGGCGGCTGCAACGCGTGGCCGCGCGCTTCTCCGACATCGGCTCGCTTCCGAAATTGCAGCGCCAGGACGTTGGCCGCTTGATCAACGAAACCGCGGGCTACATCAGGCGGCGCGTGCCCCAGCGCGGGCGGCAGATCGAACTGGACGTCGACATCACCGGAACGCTGGATGCGCCGGCCAATGCGGAGCTCTTTGGCTGGGTGATAGAGAACCTGTTGAAGAACGCGCTCGACGCCATCGAGGGCAACGTCGGCCGGATCGCGATCCGCGGCTGGACCGAAGGTGCGCTTGTGGTCATCGAAGTCGAAGACACCGGAAAAGGCATTGAGCGCCGCGAGTGGAAGAACATCTTCCGTCCGGGCTTCAGCACAAAAAAACGCGGGTGGGGCCTTGGCCTCAGCCTGGCGAAACGGATCGTTGAAGAATACCACCTCGGCCAGCTTCGCGTCGCGCAATCGAAGCCCGGCGTGGGCACTACGTTTCGCATCGAGTTGCCGTCGGCCGCTCAGGGCGCCACGTAAATCCGATCCTGTAAGGATTCAGCGCCGCCACGTGTCACGGCCACGAAGATGTCGTCTCGGTTCCGCCAGACGAGCACTTGCTTTGAACCCATGTCGTGCAATTCGAAGTGATTCTCGTCCTCAATTTGCCGCAGTGTTTCGGCTTCGAAGCGGAGGCGATCTCCAACCCGCCCCAGCAGCGCGTAATCGTAGACGAAGACGGGGATGAGCTCGTTGGTGGCTTCGTCGTGATAGGTGAGGAGCGGGATGAAGGTGTCGGGGATGATCTCATGCCGCGAGGCGCCCTGAAGCGAGGCGCCTTCGATTCGAGGCACGCTCAAGCGCCAGTCCAGTTCGCTCGCGATATATTCGGCAGCTCGGCCCCGATCATCTGTCGGGTACATGATCCGCGGTGGCTCCTCGGCTGCGCGCACCGTCACGCTGATTGCACCGACGTCAGGCGGACGCTCGAGCAGGCGCACCGCTCCGTATGCGAATAGCCCCGCGAAGAAGATCACCAGAAAGCCGATGCCCACGTTTCGCAGCGCCGCCGTCGACACTGCAGGCGACTTCCGCCGTGCCCGCGTCGAAGCACCAGGCCGTTCGGGTTTCGCGCTGCCGGCCGCTGGCTGAAGCCGGGTTGTGGGAGGGAGGCTCGGCAGATCATGGGCAGCCATTTCCGCGACTGCATCACGAAGCACGGCCGCCGACAAATGCTGCAATCCCTCACGATCCCCCTCCGGAAGTCGGCGGGAGATAGCTGCACGAAGGCGAGATTCCGCCAGCCGGTGTAATACTTTGACGGACTCCAGGTCGGTGCCGATAATCTGCCCCACCGATCTGTAATCGAGCCGCTCGACGTCGGCTAACACCAGTATCGCCCGGTCGTCCGCATCGAGTGATGAAAAGGCTTCGGACATCATTCGGCGAATCCGCCGCATGATGATCGTCCGGTCGAAATCGGCTGCACCGGCCTGCATATTCGCATTATCTCGAGAATGAAGCACCGCCTCGTTCCTGACAAGCGTCAACACCCATTCGCGCACACTGATGTCAGTGGGTGGTTGCCGACTATGCGCCCGTTCGAAGACCTTCTCCACGATCCTGGATGCGGCGGAGGCATCGA
>CBFGYX010000144.1:0-5065 GCA_965653075.1 uncultured bacterium | reverse complement strand
GGGCAGATGAACGGCATTATGACCGTCGAGTAAGCCTCTCGCTTTCTCAACCGGGCTTGTAGTTAGACGGTGAGAGATTCCGCAGTTTGTGATGGTATCCGATTGCAGTTCACTGCGGACTCTCACCGTGCTAACGACAACGCAGCATCTAACCTTGTGACGAGGAATGGGGGCGCAGGAGCCTCCGCGGCGTTCACGTGAACCCGATTTAAAGCCTTAAGATGATGAAATCCGAAATGTCCCGAAATCCATCATTCTTGGTCGCCACGCTAACGGCGATCACCATGCTCGTATTAACAGGGTGTGGAAACGGCGGCACCCGCACAGCCGATACGGGCGATGCAGCCTCCCGCACGTACGTGGCGCCCGGCGAGATGGACGAATACTACCTGTTCTATTCAGGCGGTCACGGCGGCGATGTTCGCGTCGCAGGTATGCCCTCGATGCGTCATATCAAGACCATTCCCGTATTCAACCCCAACGCGGCGTATGGATACGGTTATGACGACAAGACCCGCGAGATGCTCGGCGATCTGACGTGGGGCGACGTCCACCACCCAGCTCTTTCCAAAACCGACGGTGTGTACGACGGCCGCTGGCTCTTTGTGAACGACAACGCCCACAACCGCGTTGCCCGCATCGACCTTCGCGACTTCAAGACGAAGCAGATCCTGGGCCCGATTCCCAACACGGTCGGTAACCACGGAGCTTCGTTCGTGACCGACAACACCGAGTACCTCTTCGGTGCGTCCCGTTTCGCCGCCCCGTTGCCACGAGGCACGGCCGCCCCGATCGAAGATTTTGCCGACGCCTTCAACGGCGTCATCACGGCCATCGGGATCGATTCGGAATCAGGTGACATGGATGTTGCCTGGCAGATCCTCACGCCTCCCTTCCACTGGGACCTCTCGTCCACCGGGAAAGGCCCGAGCCATGGCTGGCACTTCGTAACGAGCTACAACTCGGAGATGGAGCACACGCGCCTGGAGATTGGCGCAAGCCAGATGGAGCGCGATTACAGCGCATTCGTCAACTGGCAGCGCGCCGAACAGGCTGTGGCGGACGGACAGTACGAAATGATTGACGGCGTGCCGGTCATTGACCCGGCGCAGGTGCCAGGAATGATGTATTACGTCCCGCTCGCCAAGAGCCCGCATGGCATCGACGTCGACCCGACGGGTCAGTGGATCGTGGGAGGCGGCAAGCTTGAGCCTTCGGCCACGGTCTTCAGCTTCGAGAAATTCCTCGAGGCCGTCGAGAACGAGGACTTTGTTGATGAGGTGCGCGGCGTTCCGGTCGTAAATCATGACTCGGTCGTTGAAGGCCTCGTGCCGGTCGGTCTCGGTCCGCTTCACACCCAGTTCGATGGCCGCGGCAATGCATACACGACGCTCTTCATCGACTCGAAGGTGACCAAATTCCGCCTGCCGCCGTGGACGGATGACGAAAAAGCCGACCTCGAGAGCGTGGTCGTCGACCGGATCGACGTGCACACGAACCCCGGTCACCTCGTGATTGGCGGAAGCGACACGCGCGAGCCGTACGGCGACTGGCTCGTTTCGATGAACAAAGACGCAGCGGGACGCCACCTGCCGACCGGTCCGCAGATTCCGGAAACCAGCCAGTTGATCGACATCACCGGCGAGCAAATGGTGATGGTCTATGAGGCGTTCACAGACAAGGAGCCGCACTTCGCGCAGATCATCCGGGCGGATCAGGTGAATCCTGTGGGCTTCTACCGCCGGTCAGAGAACGACCATCCGCACCAGGTGTGGTCAGAGGCCGAGACGTTTGTCCGCCGCAACGGTAACCAGGTCGACGTCGGCATGCGCGCCGTGCGAAGCAACTTCGTACCTGATAACCTTGAGTTCCAAGTGGGCGATGTCGTCAGCTTCCACATCACCAACGTGGAGCAGACGCATGGCATGAGCCATGGCTTCGGCCTCGGCTCGCACAATGTGAACGTGGATATCAGCGCAGGCGAAACGCGCACGGTGACGATTGAACTCGACCGTCCGGGCGTATTCCCGTTCTATTGCACGGTGTTCTGCTCAGCCTTACACCAGGAAATGCAGGGTTACATCGTCGTATACCCGCAGGGAGAGCTACCGGGCACGTGATCGGCGCGGCCGTTGATCGCGCATAAGTTACCCACGGCGATCGCCGGGAGCCGACGTCATGGCTCCCGGCGGCGCACGTCGATTGAACATTCTGAGCTGCGGAGGACAAGTGTGCCGATGCGAAAATCCATGGATGATCGTCTTCGAGAATTAGAGCTGTTTCTGAGCAAACGCCTCAGCCCGCTTTCGCGTGGGTTGCTGCTCGCGTCGTGCGTGTTGCTCGTACTCACCTTCCTGTTTCCGCTCTGGCACATCAACCTCGTGGCGCCACAGTACCGGCAGGGGCTGGACATGTGGATCTACAGCTACCAGCTCGTCGGCGGCAATGAAGGACAGGACATCGCTGAGATCAACCTGCTGAACCATTATATCGGAATGGCCGAAATCCATGAGGCCGATTTTTGGGAGATGCAGATTCTCCCCTTCGCCCTCGGGTTCTTCATCCTGTTCGGACTGCGCGCGGCCGTGTTTGGTCAGATGAAGAACGTCATCGACCACGTCGTGCTGTTCCTTTACTTCACGCTCTTCTCTCTCGGGGCATTCGTGTACCGACTCTATAGCTACGGCCACGACCTCGACCCGCAGGCGCCGATGAACGTCGAACCATTCTGGCCGCCCCTGATAGGCACCAAGCAGCTTGCGAACATGACCACGACGAGTATGCCCGGTATCGCGAGCTATCTGGTGTTCGGAGCCATGATCTGTATGGTTCTGGCGATCGTATTCTCACGGAAGCAGCCGCCTATCTACGCAACTTCCACACAGCCGGGCACATGAGCGTTCGCCCATTGTGGAAGTATTTCACGCTCGTGGTGGGCCTGCTCCTGACAACCGTCCCAGCTTCGGCATCCTTCGCAGATACCGGACGCGAAGTGCGCGTGAGTCCGGGCGGATCACTTCAGGAAGTCATCGACGGCGCGCAACCGGGCGACACCATCGTCCTGCTACCGGGTAATCACGGCGGACCTATCACGATTTCGCGCAGGCTTTCGCTTCAAGGAGAACCAGGCGCCGTCCTGATCGGCGACGGATCGGGCAGCGTTGTAACCATAGAAGCCGACGGCGTCCGCATCGAACATCTCGAGATCCGACGATCGGGCCGCGATCTCTCGCGCGACGATGCCGCCATTCTCGTGCTCGGCGATGATGTCTACATCGCCCATATCGATGCGCGCGAGAACCTGCACGGGATTTACGTTCGCTATGGAAAGCGGCCGCATATCGTGAATAACCACATCATCGGCCTGGCTGCCTTCGAGAGCGAGCCACAGGTTGAAGGCGCCGAAGCCGCGCTCCGCGCCGATGCCGGTCACCACGCACCGCCGGGAACGCAGGCTCTCATGGGCAATGGCCTTCACTTCTTCAATGCGACGGGTGCCTTCGTGGAGAATAACCACATCGAGCATGCGCGCGACGGCATCTACGTGGCACATACGAGCGAGTCCGTCTTCCGTAATAATCGTATTCACGACTCGCGCTACGGTATCCATTACATGTATTCGAGCAACAACGTCGTGTCGGGCAATGAGCTCTGGGCGAACGTTGCCGGGCCGGCGTTGATGTTCTCGCGTGAGCTGGAAGTGACGGACAATAAGCTGCACGATCATGTGGGATTCCGCGCGTACGGCTTGCTGTTGCAAAACGTCGACGTATCGACGATCCGCGGCAACGTCATCCGAGGCAACCGGGTGGCCATGCGCCTGCAGAACAGCAGCGCGAATGATTTCGAAGATAACCGCATCTACGGCAACCTGGCGGGCACCACCATCAACAGCTCCTCGCGCGACAACCGGTTCACCCGCAATGAGTTTGGGATGAACATGCGGCAGATCGAACTTACGGGGCCCGTTCCGCCAAATGAGTGGTCGGTCGACGGAATCGGTAATTACTGGCAGTCTGCACTTCCGATGGATCTTACGGGCGACGGCGTGTCGGAATGGGCTCATCACGAAGTCGACCTTATGGGAGAGCGCCGTGAGCAGTTTCCTCTCATCCAACTGCTGACGGGCAGTTTCGGGCTGCGCGTTTTGGAATGGGCGCTCGCCCGCGCGCCAACGCCGGGAATTCCGCATGTCACCGACGCGCACCCGCTCGTTCGACCTTCATCCGCGCCGGTGCAATGATCGAGGCGAGGCATATCACCAAGAGATACGGCGACCGGGTGATACTCGACGGCGCCGATATTTCCGTCGGCGGCGGACACGCCGTGGTGCTGACGGGCGACAATGGCAGCGGAAAGACAACGCTCCTCCACGTGCTCGTCGGGCTCCGCCGCCCCGACGCCGGCGAGGTTGTGTGGAAGGGCCACCTCCTAACGGGCGCGTGCAATACGGCATGGCGCGGCGCACCGGAAGAGTGGGGCTTCATGCCTCAGCAGGTCGGCCTGCCGCCTGCGGCGACGATCCGCCAGTTGCTACACTACCACGCACGTCTACGGCGCCGGGACATAAGCGACGCAAGAACGTGGCTGGAACGTGTGGGACTTTCAGATGCCGAGACGAAGCGCGTGTCTGAGCTGTCGGGTGGGATGAAGCAGCGGCTGGCCATCGCGCTCACGTTTTTCTTCGAGCCTGAGCTGATTGTAATGGATGAGCCCGCCAGCAATCTCGATCCGGGTTGGCGCCTCGAGCTGACCTCGTGGGCGAATGAACACACCCGGCGAGGAGCCGGCATGCTGGTAACGAGCCAGCTCGATGAGCCCTGGGGACCGAACGCGGTGCGGCTCCACTGTACCGACGGCCGCGTTCTGGATGCGTCGGTGACAACACATCAGGATGACGCGCCTGGCACGAGCCTTGACGTCGGAGGTGGCGATTGAACCGGCTGCGAACCGTCTTTGAATGGGATCTGATGCAGGGGCTGCGCAACCGCTTCATGCAGGTCTTTGCGTTCGCCGGTGTGGTCGGCGGCTCGGCGCTTCTGGTGGCATCGCCGGGACCGGAAAC
>CBFGYX010000143.1:0-5097 GCA_965653075.1 uncultured bacterium | reverse complement strand
CGAAGGCCTCGACATCACCCACACCGGTCTGGCGTACGACCACGGCGACGGCCGCATCGGGCTTCTGCATGCATCGACATCGGGCGGGGTCATCGTTTCGCCCGATCTTCAAGACTACCTGATGAACAACAGAAGACAGGTAGGCATACTCGTAGCGCGTCCGGCGCCGCAGACGTAACCTCGCCGGATCCACCTCCCTCACCCCATCTATGGAAAGTATTTCGAGAATCGGCGTCTTCACCAGTGGTGGTGATGCGCCCGGCATGAACGCGTGCGTGAGAGCGGTTGTGAGAACAGCCTCGGCTCACGACCTTGAGATCGTTGGCATTCGCCGCGGTTACGCGGGTATGATCGACGCCGACTTTGTCGACATGGACGCTCGCTCGGTATCAAACATCCTGCAGAAGGGTGGGACGGTGCTAAAGAGCGCACGGTCGGAAGGGTTCAAGACGCCTGAAGGGCGCCGGCAAGCCGCCGAGAATCTGCGTTCAGCAGGTATTCAGGGCCTCATCGGCATCGGTGGCGACGGCACGTTCCGGGGCACGACGCTCTTCTACGACGAGCAGGGCATTCCATCCATCGGTTGCCCCGGCACCATCGACAACGACCTGTTCGGCACCGACGAGACGATCGGCTTTGACACGGCGCTGAATACCGCCATCGATAATATCGATCGCATCCGCGACACGGCCGATGCGCACGACCGGCTGTTTCTCGTCGAGGTAATGGGTCGCGACGCCGGGTTCATCGCCCTCAATTGCGGCATCGGAGGCGGCGCAGAACTCGTGCTTGTGCCTGAGACGCTGACCGAGATGGAAGACATCAAGCAGCGCATCCATTCGTTGATGTCGGCACAGGCGCGCTCGTCAATCGTTGTCGTGGCGGAAGGGGATGAGCACGGCGGTGCCACCCGAATTGGTGATGCGCTGAGTGCAGACCCGGCCTTCGATCATATCGACCTTCGCGTGTCGATCCTCGGTCATACGCAGCGAGGGGGAGCCCCGTCGGCACGCGATCGCGTACTTGCCAGCCGGCTCGGTGCCGCCGCGGTCGAGTCGATGATCGAAGGGCATGCCAACGTGATGGTTGGTATCATCAATAATGAAGTGCGCCTGACGCCCATGCGTAACGTGTGGAGCCGCAAGAAGAACATCAATTACGAACTGCTCAAGCTCACGCAGTTGCTAAGCTAACCGGCAACCAATGTCGAACCATCACCCGCCCATCGGAGAGTCGCCCGGCAAGAAGGAACAGGTCGAGGCGATGTTCGACTCAATTGCTCCGCGGTATGATCTCCTCAACCGCGTGCTGAGCTTCGGTATCGACCAGCGATGGAGGCGGCAAGCGGTCGATTTGCTTCGTGATGCCTCGCCTCGCCGCATCCTCGATGTGGCCACCGGCACGGCGGATCTCGCGCTTCAGGTGCTAACGCTCGAGCCCGAGAAGGTGATCGGCGTCGATATATCCGAGGAGATGCTGCGCATCGGCCGGCAGAAAATTAGCGAGGCAGGAGAGGAGGCGCGCGTTGAATTGCGGAAAGGGGATTCGGAGCGGCTGCCGTTTTCCGACAGCCAGTTCGACGCCGCCCTGGTGGCTTTTGGCGTTCGCAACTTTGAGAATCTCGGGCGAGGGTTGCAGGAGATCCAGCGTGTTCTGAGGCCCGGCGGGAAGCTCGTTGTGCTTGAGTTCAGCCACCCCCGGGCATTCCCCGTGAAGCAGGTTTACGGCTTTTACTCGCGCTACATCTTGCCGCGCGTGGGAGGTGCTGTCTCAGGAGATGCAGGGGCATACAAATATTTGCCCGACTCCGTGGCCGCGTTCCCGGATGGGGAGGACTTTCTGTCGCAGCTTGATTCGGCCGGATTCGGGGAGCTGCTTTGGAAACCGCTCACGTTCGGCGTCGCATCGTTATATCGTGGAACGGCGCAGAAGTAGGCGGGCTTGAGACGAAGGCGGGATCAGGAGCCGTTCTGTGCGGGGTCGGATACGTACTTCGTCAGGGCGACTTCGTTGAAACGCCCTCTCCGCCGATACTCCACCCGGTCCATCAGACTTCGCATGAGGTGGATACCGAAGCCGCCGTCGCGCCGCTTTTCCGCCATCTCTATGAGGTTCGGGGGTGCGTACTTTTCGGGATCGAACGCCTCCCCGTCGTCTCGGATGAGCATCGTCACCCGCGGACCCGTGATGTTGATGGTGATTGTGATCCGGTACGTTTCGTCCCCCTTGCAGGCGTGCTCGATAACATTCGTACACGCCTCGTCGACGGCGAGCCGGAATTTGTCGACGTCCGCCTCTGACAGCTGAGCCTCTCGGGCGTGCTGCTCCACGAAGCGCCTGACCTCACTCAGGTGCCGCGTGCTGCTGGGGATCGTCATATGGTAGGTCTTGTCAGCCACGGATCGCCGGATTAATCGACTTGGTGCTCATCGAAGCCGGCAATGGCTTCCTGTTCATCCTCCACGATCTCGAACAGAATCGGGAAGCCGAGGAGGTCAAACACATTGAACACCTTGGGTTGGAGCGCGGCAATCTTGATATCTCCCCCGCGGTCGCGAACGTCTTCGATATAGGCCATGAAGACACCCAGCCCGGCGCTCGAGATGTACTGAAGCTGCTCACCGTTTACGACGATATTGAATCGTCCATCTGATGTGCAGCGCTGGAACGCCGCCTCCAATTCCGAAGCCGTATGGGCGTCGAGTTCCCCCTTGAGGTCGAGAATCTCAATCGACCCATTGGTTCGAAATCCGACGGAAAAGCTGCTCATGTATTCTCAGGTCTTCGGGTGGTCAAATTAATCGTGCTTCGCATGGGCGGATGATACCTCTTCCACGGCCGTCCTGGTCGTGCTATCCGAAGACGAGTCGTTCCGTCCCACACCGACACCAACGCCGTGCCACTTCAGCACGAGCATTGTCATGTCGTCGTCATAATGATCGTGTCCCAGAAACTTCTGCAGATCGTCAAGCAAGCGGGCATTGAGTTTATCGACATCTTCGTGGCGATGTTTACGCATCGCCGCCAGAAGACGTTCGTACCCGTATTCCTCGCCGTCGCGGTTACGGCTTTCGATGACGCCGTCCGTATAGAGGATGAGTGCATCGCCGGGTTGGAGGGGGATAAACTCCTCGGCCAGCGACGAGCGGAATCGGTCCGAACGATCGAGGCCGAGGCCAAGACCGGGTGTCCGCACGAGTCGAGCGGATCCGTCGAGTCTCACAAAACCTGCCGGGCAATGGCCGGCGCGCGCCATCGAAACCTGCTCGGAGCGGGTGTCGATGATCGCGTAGACGACGGACACGAAGACGCGCCGTTCAAGTGATCGCGAAAGTGCCCGGTTGGCGTGCGCCAGGAATTCCGCGGGCGTATCGGTAAGTGGTGCAACAGAGTGGAAAATGCCCTGCAGCTCAGCCATATAGAACGCTGCCGACGTTCCTTTCCCCGATACATCCGCAACGATCAGAGCCAGCCGGTGATCGTCAATCTGCATGTAATCGTAATAGTCGCCCCCGACTTCATGTGCGGCCACGTAAGACGCGGAGAGAGACAGGCCGTCCATTTGCGGAAGAGACTGAGGCAGCAGCCGTTGTTGTACCTCACGGGCGATCGTTAACTCGCGCGACATCCGCTCCTTCTCAACTACCTCCTCGAAAAGCCGGGCGTTATCCATCGCCAGCGCGGCCTGCGATGCAAAGACGCCGAGCGCCTCGATGTCGTCTTTCTCGAACCCGTGGGCCACATCGCGGACGGCGAAAAGTGCGCCGTGGCAGACATCGCGCGAGAGCAGGGGAACGACGAGCATGCTTCCGATGCCGTCGTCGGTCCGCATCACGCGGTGGTCGGTTGCCGCCTCCTCGAGCACGAGCGGCGCCCGCTTTGAGTGCACTTCGTCGAAGATGGCGTTCAGGTCCACGTACTGCCGTACGTCGTCGGCTTCAACATCACACGTCGCCACAATCTCCGGTTTGAGCGATCCCTTGCGGACATCGCGCAGCGCGAGCCATGTCTTCTGCGCTGTCCCCGCTTCGACCGGCGAAGACGCGATGCTGCTAAACAGGCGCTCCGGCTCGAAGACCTGCCCCACCAGCGTCGTTAGCGAGTGCATGGCCGCCATCTCGCCGGCCTTGCGCTGGAAGTCGCTCGTCGTTGGAAGATGGAAAATGAGCGACAGCAGGGCGGTAACGCAGTAGAGTATCGCGAAGATCTTTACAAGCAGCGTAAACGACCCGATCGGATAACTATAATGCTGCAGATACACGCCGGCTCTCGGTAAGAATCCTTCGTCTCCGCCCGTAGCCATGCCTATGCTCAGGATGGCAAGCATGAGCGTGGCAAGCCCGATGATGGCCATCTTCTCGCGGAACGCCAGGTAGGCAACCCACGACAGTCGAAATGAATTGATGACCATCAGGGCGATCGTCGGGACGAGCACAACCGCCTGCAAAAAACTGAGATCCTCTTGCGGCGAGCGCATAAACGAGAGCATCGACCAGAAGGTCATGAAGCCGATCATCAGCGCCCAGTTGCGCATGCTCCCACGCGTACGCTTGAACTGCACCAGCGCACGCAGGAAAATCAACAGCATAAATGCGAAGCCCGCCTCGAGGAGCGCCACTACGTTCATCTTGATGACGGTGGCAAGCGTCAGCGGTACGCCCGTCTCGAGCTCAAAGCCGCGGATGTCCGCCTCAATCAAAACGTCGGGCGATGCCGCCCGGCTCGCCCATGCAAGCGCGCCCGCTATCACGAAGACGAACACCGAAAAAAGCAGCAGACTCCAGAACACCCGAGCCGGATCTTTCTGGTCGTATGTGATCCGATAGGCCAGGTAAACGTACAAGAGCGCATACGTCACCAGAATCGCCACGTTATAGGCCCAGGCTGTAGCCGGGGCCGCGGGCGTCTGGGAGATCCACACGGAGAAATGATACACCCATCCCACCACGTAGCCCACGCAGAACAGTGCCAGCACCACCCAGAGACGCCGTTTCGGGCGCATGATGGTGCGGCTGATCGACCCTAAGTGCGTAGTAATGGACATCCAGAAACGTCGCGGTGAGACAACGGCCATCGCCGTGGGCGTAATACTACGAC
>CBFGYX010000142.1:0-5151 GCA_965653075.1 uncultured bacterium | reverse complement strand
AGCCCAAAGCTCAGACCTAAGTCACTAATTTCATCAGGTTAACACCAGTGCTATTGAGAACAACCGCGCGGGCCCGGTCGTTGACAGGCGCACCTCATCAAGATCAACTCCATCCCCTTTTGAGTCGAAAATCGCTTGCATATCGCCTCGAGATGCTGCAGACCGTGCCGGCATTCCATCGCCGCGCCCGTCTCAACAAAGAGCTCGAACAGGGAGAGCTCGTGTACTACGGCCCTATGCCGCTATACTACGGCATTGGCGAGGTCAAGCGAATCGTAGGCAGCTATATCGCCGTCGACTTCCGAGGCACCGGTCAGTTTGGCGTGCACGAAGAGGTACTCGAGCCTCAGTACCTCATCCCCATTCCCTCGGGTGCATCCACTTTCCTCTGACCCCGTAGAGCGACTGAAATTTCGCTCGGTTGGCGTGACGCAAGTGTATCGTTCGCGCGATTTTGAATATCTTGTCCGCCGTTGGCCCGTAACGGGCTCCGAGATTCTCCCCTCAAGTCCCTCTCTTCGGCCCGGTCGCTCAGTATGCTCGAAGTACGCGATGTCGTAAAGCGATACGGCAAGGTAACCGCCGTAAACCACGTATCATTTACGGCGCAGCCTGGTCGCATCCTCGGATTGCTTGGTCCTAATGGTGCCGGCAAGACGTCGACCATCCGGATGATCACCTACATCACGACGCCGGATGAAGGTGAAGTATTGTTCGAACGGCAGCGCGTAGGGCCATGGAGTCAGCGGCGCATGGGTTACCTCCCCGAGGAGAAAGGCCTCTACAAGAAGATGAAGGTGGAGGAGCAGCTGACGTATCTCGCCCGCCTTAAGGGGCTCGATCGACACGAGGCGAAAGAACAGATCACGTACTGGCTGGACCGCTTCGGGGCCTCCGACTGGCGGGGAAAGAAGACGGAGGAGCTATCAAAGGGAATGCAGCAGAAGGTCCAGTTTATTGCGACCATCCTCCACAATCCGTCGCTACTTATTCTGGACGAGCCGTTTGGTGGCCTCGACCCGATCAACTCGGAGCTGCTGCGCGAGATCATCCTCGAACTTCGCGACTCGGGCCGCATCATCTTATTCGCCTCGCACCGCATGGAGCAAGTCGAGCAGATGTGCGATGACATCTGCCTGGTCTCGCGGGGCAGGATCGTACTCGACGGACCGCTGCGCACGGTGAAGCGCCGGTTCGGCCGCGATGCGGTAACGATCACGTTCGAAGGAAGAGACGACTTCCTGAAGCAACTTGTGGCCGAAGGGTCCATCAAGATCGGCACGCACAGCCGCAACCGCGCCGAAGTGCGGCTCCTGAATGGAACGCCGGCCAGGCGCGTACTCGAAGCCGCGCTCACGTCGGTTGACGAGATCCATTCGTTTCATGTAGCTGAACCCCCGCTCAACGAGATTTTCGTCAGTGTCGTGGGTGAAGAAGAAGCCCGCGCCGCCCTCGATTCCACCGCCTCCTGAGCCCAATTCATGGACCGCATTTTTATCGTATTTCAGAGCGAGTTCCTTCGGCGCGTCAAGACGAAGAGCTTCATCATCCTGACCCTGCTCGCTCCGTTCATCGTCATCGCATTTCTTGGGATTTCCGGCTTTGCCGGCGCCTTCGCCGCGCGTGGCGACTCCAAAACGGTTGCCGTTATCGATCACACCGATCGAATTGCACCTCGTCTCGATGGCCATGAGCACGACCAGGTCACGTTCATGGTGAGCGACCAATCGGAAGACTCGCTCCAGGCGGCCGTGCGCCGAGGCGACGTCGACGGCTATGTGGTGATCCCGGCTGAGGCGCTGGATGGCGCGGGCCAGATGACGTATTACTCGAGCAGCGGCGGCGGGCTCACGTTCGGCAGCCGATTGCAGGGTGTCATCAACCGTGTGATCGAAGAAGAACGGCTCGAACTGGCAGACGCACCGCCGGCAGTTGTCGAGATTCTGCGAGCGAACGTTCCGCTACGCAGCCTCACGCTGACCGAAGAAGGTACCTCAGGCGACACGTCGATCGCATCATCGGCATTCGGCTATGTGATCGGGTTCATCATCTACATGGCGATGTTCATTTACGGCAGCATCGTCATCCAGGGCGTTGTCGAGGAAAAGCAGTCGCGCGTAGTCGAGGTTATCGTATCGTCGGTGCGGCCCTTCGACCTGCTGATGGGCAAGGTGCTGGGTATCGGCGCGGTCGGGCTCCTTCAGATGACCGTCTGGTGCCTGATGCTGGTTGGTGCGCTGACGTTCGGGGGAATCGTTGCCGCAGGCTTCATCAACCCGGCCGACCTGGATCTGCCAACCGATGCATCGCAGGAGATGGTGCTCGATGCCGCCGGAATCGCATTGCCGACGATATCTCCCGTCGTATTTATTGGCTTCCTCCTCTTCTTTCTGCTGGGTTATTTGTTCTATGCCAGCCTGTTCGCTACCGTGGCCGCCGCCGTTGAGCAGCCTCAGGATGCGCAGACACTCATGCTGCCCATCACAGTCCCGATAATCGTCGCGCTGATCTTCATCGGATTTCTCATCGAGAGCCCGAACTCGGCGCTCTCGGTCGCACTTTCCCTCATCCCCTTCTTCTCTCCTATCCTGATGGTGGTGCGGCTTGCCGTGACGTCCGTTCCGGCGTGGCAGGTGCTGTTATCGCTGGCACTGCTCGCCGGATCGTTCATCGCCGCGATATGGTTCACCGCGCGCGTCTACCGCATCGGGATTTTGATGTATGGGAAGAAAGCGGGCTTCAAGGACATCGTCCGGTGGGCGCGCCAGCCGTAGGCCGCCTCACCCTTGCTGATCAACTCGTGACATAAAAAAACGCCTCCGGCTCCGAAGAACCGAAGGCGTCGCGAGCACCTGATCCGATCCCACACGGGTTTTCGCTCGCGGTTTGGTCTGCTCAGAGAGTAGCCGGTTGGAGGCGTGCCGACCGCCGCTTCCTGCTTGCGATTCTCGTGGCTCGAGGAAAGAGGATATTATTCTCGAGATGCAGGTGGCGTCGCAGGTCCTGTTCGAACAAATGGACTCCCGTGTAGAACGCCCTGTACGTATTGCAGGCGTGTTCGGGCGCTTGATAATCGTCCGTCAACACTCTCAAGCGGCGCACCACTTCACCGAGCCGCTCATGTTCGTCGGCATAATCGGCGATTACACTGAGCAGCAAATCAGTCTGGTCGGGGCGCCGGCTTGCAGAACGCTCGCTCTGCCGGATCTGCGGGAAGAGCAGTTCCTCCTCATTCACCATGTGGTGATTAACTGTTGACGCGAGCTCTCGGATGAGTGCATCGATGTCGAACAGGTGAGGATCCTGGTGGCCATGAACGTCCGCCACCTTTTCTGCAAACCGCAGCAGCACCGGGAGCTGCTCCCGAACAAACGCATGGTGGACATGCTCGATATATTCCGTCAGGAAGGAAAGCGGCCACTGCTCCGGTCGAACGTCAGCGTCGGCGTGCTGCTCGTCCAACTGGATGAGCTTGCGTTCAACCTCGTCGACGTCGACGCCGCGCTCGATGCAGGCCTCCTCAAGCGTTCGCCGACCACCGCAGCACGCGTCGATATTGTATCTCATCAGAATCGTCGCATGGCGGTAGTCTGCCGCAACGATCTCGCCTATCGTCTTTTCAGGTATCGTCTTTTCTGACATCATCTTTCCGATAAAGTCTGCATCCCTACAAACACATTCATTGATATCGGGCCAGGTCTTAATCCGATTTCGCGAGACGGAAGAGAGCATCTGCAGCGTCAGCTCCGTCGAGGTCGAGTCCTTTCTGCTGATGGACGATGACGCCCGACGGATCCAGAATCGATATGATGTTGGAGTGGGCAAACTGGCCATCACTCTCCTTCCGATAGCGGATTCCCAGCATGGCCGCGAGCGACCGAACCTGTGAGCTCGATCCGGTAACGAGGGTCCACTTATCGGCATCGAGTCTGTGTGCCTCGGCAAACCTCGCCATCTGGGCCGGCGTGTCACGCTCGGGATCAAGGCTTACGAGAAGAAAACGCACATCTTCGGCGACTTCAGGGGACAGATGAGATGCCACCCGCTTCATGTCGCGCACGATCATCGGGCACGCGTAGCCGCAGTTCGTAAAGATCATCGATACGAGCACCGGGTGCCCTTCGTACGAAGCCAGCCGGATGCGCTCATTGTCTTGCGTCGTCCATTCATCCGTCAGCCAGTAGACGGAATCATCCGACGGGTCGACGTACTCAGGCTCGGCAGCGGCCGTGGGAGATTCGGCGACGGCGCGTGAATCCAGTACCTCGATCCCCTCGATCCACATGCCGGAGTCGGAGACGTGATATGTAAAGGAAACGGCATCCCCGGCGGCAAGTCCGCTCGACGACACACCTTCGCCGAGCGTGAACGGCATCGTCATGGCGGCCATGTAGCCGCGGATTTCCTCATGATCGACCACGAGCGTCCGGCCGTCATTGCGGACCTCCACAATGCGCCCGCGTACGTCGTACGTTTTCATGTTCGATTGCTCCACCGTTGCTTCGGTGTCGGTTTTCCATAGATCGCCTGATGAACAGCCGGTGGCCATGGCGATCAGGCCGCAAAGCAGGAGCACGGATTGAAGGTTTCTCATCATTCCGATACGTCAGCGAGGATGTGTGGGATGTCGGCTGCGACACGAAATCCGAGCGACCGCACCGTGTAGCGGGCCTCGAGACCCGCGCGAAAGGCGAACCGGATGAAGCCGGCGTAATCAGTTACGTCGGCTGCGCCGATCGAGCCGCTCCCGCAGAAAAGCTTGAGATCCATATCCACACTCTCACGGGAATCGGCGGAAACGATGCCCTCGTTGAAGTCCTCCACCCATTCCCACACGAGGCCGTGCATATCCCAAACGCCGTAATGATTCTCGTACACCGAGCCGACGGAACGGTCGGATGCATTGCGGGGGCGGCTGTACCAGTCGATAATGCGGGCGCGGTACGCCGGATCTTCCATGCCCGCCGGTGATTCCTCACTCGCCATCGCCACGACTTCCCATTCGGCCGTCGTCGGGAGGCGCATGCCTTTCCAGTCGGCGTAGGCCCGCGCGGCGAACCAGGATACGTTGATAACGGGTGAGTCGGCCAGCTCGGGTGCGAACGATGTATCGCCCGCCCAGTGGCTGAGGTAGCCGTCGTCGGCAAACAC
>CBFGYX010000141.1:0-5152 GCA_965653075.1 uncultured bacterium | reverse complement strand
TGCCCAGCTCCCCAAACTCGACGATCGTCGAATCGAGCAAACCTACCGACGGCCACGGATCGGCCAGTTGTTGAGCCATGAGTCGCCGTCGGTAACGCCCCAGAACGTGACGCGCCCGATGATGTCACTCCGATTAACGAACACCTCGAAGATTTCCCGATACCGGTCGGCAAGAGCCTGCTGACGCTCCTCCGGCAGACCGTCTTCGTATGGATTGAGTTCGGGCCGCAGCTCGAGGTCGATTGACACCTCAGCGGTAAAAAAGCTATCCTCGCGGGGCAGGACGTCGATATCGAGCTCAGTGTACATCACATCGATGCCCAGCTCCCCAAACTCGACGATCGTCGAATCGAGCAAACCTACCGACGGCCAGTCCATCGCCCCGTGAAGCTGAGAGCCAAGGCCCGTGATGGGCGCGCCGGCGTCGAGAAGGCTTTGCACCAGCCGGATGGCGCCTTGTCGCTTCGGTACGTTTTCGAGCGAATAGTCGTTGTAATACAGCTCGGCATCTGGATCGGCTTCGCGTGCGAACTCGAATGCCTTCTGGATGAAGTCGGGCCCGATGATGCGGTACCAGGGCGACTCGCGCAGCGTGCCATCCTCGTTTAGGGCTTCGTTCACGACATCCCATGCAGGAATGCGGCCGCGATATCGGCCCACCACGGTATGGATGTGATCGCGCATGCGCTCGAGCAGCGCCTCTCGCGTAAGTGGGTTGCCATCATCGTCCTGGAAGACCCACCGCGGCGTCTGACTGTGCCAGACGAGCGTGTGCCCGATGATGAACATATCGTTCTCGGTGGCGAAGTCAACGAACGCGTCCGCCGCCTCGAAATCGTAGCGGCCCGGCTCCGGGTGGATGTGCTCCCACTTCATCACGTTCTCGGGCGTCAGCGAGTTGAAGTGATGCCTGACCAGTTCAACCGCCTCCGGATCTCGTCCCTCGACCTGCCACTGGTTTACGGCGGCACCGATCATGAACAAGCCTTCAAACGAGTCTTTAAGTGCCGGCTCATCGGCCCTTGCTGAGGAGGCTCTTACTCCATCGTTATCCTCGCTGGATGCATCGTTGCAGCCGATGAGCAACGCACCACCGACAATCAAAGAGAGAAGAACGCGACTTCGAAAAATCGACATTATGACGACGTTTGATGAGGAAAAGTCTTGAGCATCCCGCTCAGCGACGGGTTGCTCAAACAGGACTGTTGACGTATGAAAGCTGGTGAGGCTGACCGATCAACCCGCCGCGTGCCGAGCGGCCAAATCTTCTTCGATGGTCACCATCATCTTGTCCTTGAGCGGATAAAAGAGCATGATGAGTCCACCGGTAATACCGAAGATCGCCGGGAAGAGGCTCATCAGGAGGCGTATTCCACTCAGCGTGGTTTCTGACTGCGCTACTCCGCCTTCTACAAATCCATAGCCTGCTAGAATCCAGCCTACGATCGCACCGCCCAGCGTCAATCCAAGTTTGAGAGCAAACAGCGAGGCTGCCATAATGAGGCCTGTTGCGCGCCGATGAAACTTCCACTCGCCGTAATCGGCCGCATCGGTGTAGATGGTCCACTGCAACACAGATACCGAGCCAAAGAAGAACGACACCAACGCGTTCAGCACGAACATCACCATGATGTCGCTCGGTCCGACAAAGAAGAAGAAGCCCGACAGCGTGGCGCTCGAGATGAGGAAACCGCCATAAACGAACTTCTTGTCGGCAAATTTCGTGAACAGCTTCGTGCAAACTGCGCCCACGATCGTGGCAGTGGTGCCGACGGCCAGGAAGGACGACGTCAAACCGGCGTATCCCATATCGAACGACATGCCGAGGAACGAGAACTCCTGAGCCTCCACAAAATAGCGGAAGTAATACGGCGTGGCCGAACCACGCATCACGATGTATGTCAGCTGGAAGATCGTTGCCGCGCCGATCAGCATCCACGGCACATTGCGAAAGAGGTCCTTCATGTCCTCGCCCACGGTGCCCTGCTGCGTCGTCGACGGCTGCACCCTCTCACGAGTAAGGAAGAACGTCAGGAATAGCAGTACGATTGCGAGTAGCCCATACACGACAAACGTCAGCTGCCAGCCGAGCTGCTCGTTGCCGCCACCAAGGTAGCCGACGAGGCCAAGTGCCGTGACGCCAATGATATACTGCCCGACGAACGCTGCGACGAACCGGTAGCTCGAGACCTCAGTGCGCTCTGCTGAATTCGGCGTTATGACGCCCATCAGCGCCGCGTACGGGACGTTCATTGCCGTGTACGTCAAAATCAGCAGCATGTACGTGATATACGCGTAGACGAGCATGCCCGTCGGGCTGAAGTTCGGCGTAGAAAACGCCAGCACGCCTGCCACGGCGAAGGGCACGGCCACCCAGAGCATATACGGCCTGAACTTGCCCCAACGCGTGTTCGTACGGTCAGCAATCATGCCCATTATCGGGTCGTTGACCGCGTCGAAAATGCGCGTTACGAGTAGCATCGTGCCCATTGCCGAAGCCGAAATACCGAAGACGTCGGTATAGAAAATCGGCAGGAAGACGACGAACGTCTGGAAGTACAGGTTAGACGCGGCGTCGCCGAGGCTATAGCCGACCTTCTCCTTGATGCTCAGGCGCGGTCGCTCGAGATCGGCACGCGACGTCGCGGCTACGGCAGGTTGTTGCTTGGCTTCCATGCTGGTTTTGCTGTACTACGGTCGCCGCCGGTTCGGGTCGACGACGCGCAGACCTGTGTGAGGAACGGAATGTACGATAGACCGCATGCAGCGCGTGCTTGACGCATAAACTTGGCCCGACGACACGTCGGATTCCAGGCGAAGCGCTTCGCGGTCGACGGACTTCGAAGTCATAATATACCGTCTTCTATCGCCTACTTCAGACATTTACACCGCGCACCGCGTGTTAGGTACAGGCGGCATGCCTAGAATCGTGATGGGATTTGTGATGAGCAGCCTTGTGAGCTGAACCCCGCCACGCTATCATCGGCCATGCCATGGAGACGAAGGTCGACGAAAATGGCGAGTCATATTATCACTTAACTATCGAGCGATCAAGCCAGCAAAGAGGGAACCGGCATGAAGCACGGCATCGCACCGATCGAGAAAACAAACCTGGCCGACGATGTGGCCTCACGTGTGATGGAGCTGATCGATCGCGGCGGATACAATGCGGGCGATCGGCTTCCATCGATCATGGAGATGGCTCGGGCGCTCGGTGTGGGGCATCCGACGCTGCGCGAGGCGTTGATGAAGCTCGAGTTAATTGGGGTCGTCGAGATTAAACACGGCTCGGGCGTCTATGTCGGCGAGAAGAAAAACACACTGCTTCTCTCCAATCCAGTTTTTGGGGGCGACGTCACCAAGAAACTCCTGCTCGACCTGATTCAGGCGCGGATCCCCATCGAGACGACCTCCGCCCGGTTGGCGGCCATGAAAGCCACAGACAGTCATCTCGCCCGGATGGAGGAGTTTTTACAGGAGTCGAACCGGAATCTCTCGGATGATGCGATCCTTACGCGCATGAACATGGCTTTTCACCGTGAGATCGCCGTGGCATCGGGCAACACGGTGCTGCTTCAGCTCCAGGAAGTGCTGACCAATTTCTTCGGTCGCGAGCAGCGCATCCTGCTCGGCGTTCACGGCTCGCGCGGCACCGACCACGAGCAGCATCTCGACATCTTCGAAGCACTCCGCAGCCGCATGCCGGATCTTGCCGCCGTGCGGATGGAGAGCCACCTCGAAGGGGTTTATCGGGTCGTCGAGAAGTGGGATCCGGAGAAGAACCCGATCGCCAACATCCGTCGGCCGTTGAAGAAACGGTGAGAGGTGCCTCCGCCCGGCCTTCCTCGGATCAATTGCGTTGACTCTCTTGTCTGATCGGGTCTAATTTCTGTGCCGCCTCAAAAAAGGCGCACACCAGGCCAATGTAGCTCAGCTGGTAGAGCAGCTCACTCGTAATGAGCAGGTCAGCGGTTCGAGTCCGCTCATTGGCTCTCATACTTCAGCGCCCTTCCTGCCGACGTGGGAAGGGCGTTTTTTTGTTCGACGGCGGACGAAAGACGATTGACGATCGGAACGCTGATTCAACCCACAGCGGTCAAACCCGCGCATCGTCGATCGACCAACGACTATCTCACGTCGATGGCAGCATCAGCGGTGACCAGCGGCGGAGAGGCGGTCCGTCAATTCCCCGCCCGTGCACTCACCTCAGGCATGCTCCGGGCCACTGCGAATCCGACCAGACCCAGCAGCGCCAGGAACGTGAGAGCAACCTCGGCGCCGAGCAGGGCGAGAGCTGCGTTCACGGCACCCGTCACAAATAGTAGTATTCCCATCGCCGTATTTGAGACCGCCACGTACTCGGCAACCTGGTCGGGTTCGGCCATGTCGATGATGTAGGTCTTGCGCCCCACGCGCACGCCGGTGTGAATCAAGGCAAGCATGAAGAAACCACCGCTGTAGAGCCAGACGGAGCCCTTCATCCCCGGGATTTGCGCGACGAGTAATAGCGCGATTATCAGCAGGGAGGCGAACAGCGCTCCGTTCGCCATCAATCTCCGACTTGATCGGTCGGCAAGGCGGCCAAAGTAGCGGCCGCCGATCATTCGGGCGATGCCCTGAGCCATCACGAAGATCCCCAGACCTCCAAAACCTGCCCCGCCGGCAGCAGCGAGTGCGACGAGGAACGGCGGACTCAGAGCCGAGACGAGCAACAGCGTTCGCATCATCACAAACCTGCGGAAGGGCGCATCCGTGCGTAACAGGCGCCATGAGTCGCCGAGCCAGTTCAATGCATCCTCCTCGACCGGCTCAGCAGCGGGCTCGCGTATCTGAGAGTAGACCACCAGCCCGCCAATCCATGCAAAGGCGGCACCAATTAAAAGCCATGCGAGCACGATGTTGCTCACCGCCCCCTCGCCCAGCAGGCGGATTCCAAGCCCGATCGTTACGGCGACAACGCCCGACGCGAGCGTGGCGATGCCGTTAATCTGCCCTCGCTGACCCTTGGGAATCGTCCGCGCCATGACATCCTTCGAAGATATCGAGCAGAGCGAACGACCAGTGGCGAAGACCGTCAGTGCGATCAAGATCAAAATGCCCGCCGCAGCCCCGGTTGTCGTTGCAGCGACCAGCGCCATCGCGGCCGCGGACG
>CBFGYX010000140.1:0-5161 GCA_965653075.1 uncultured bacterium | reverse complement strand
CCTGCGACGGCAGCGGCAGCGAGCCCGGCACACCGAGCTGTGGGAATTCCTTACGCTGCGGGAAGTACTCGAAATCCTCCGGCATGAACATACGCCGTGGGCGGCGGGGAACGGATCGAAGATGATCTCGCCTTCCGGAACCTGCGACGGCAGCGGCAGCGAGCCCGGCACACCGAGCTGTGGGAATTCCTTACGTTGCGGGAAATACTCGAAATCCTCCGGCATGAACATACGCCGCAGATCCGGATGGCCCTCGAAGCGGATGCCCATCATGTCGTACGTCTCGCGCTCGTGCCAGTTGGCCGCTCGATACAACGGCGTCAGGGACGGGATGACGGGATCATCCTCTTCCAGCCTCACCATCACGCGGATTCGCTTTCCCTTCGTCAGTGAGACCAGGTTATAGAAGACCTCGAAGCGTTCGTCTTCAACAAACCGGTCGATCGCACCGCAGGCCACGAAATAGTTGAACTGCAACTCCTCCTTGAGATAGGTCACCGCCTCAAAAAAGCGGTCGCGGCGAATGTACACGGTGTGCTCACCTGCATAATCGCCGACCTCCCCGATCGCATCCCCGAACTGGCCGCGCAATGCGTCGATCACCTCCGGCACCCACGTCGCGTCTTTGGCGTGCGGGTTCTCTCGATCGGGACGCGGCGCATCCATCGGCGTGAAGAAGAACTTCAGCACCTCATGCTGCCTGCCTTCTTCCTTCTTCGGAACGGTGTTCTTCTGATCGTCTCGCATGGGTGACTATAGTTCGGAGACAGGCTGGATATGATCCGGATACGGCGCCGGGGCAAATGGAGCCGGCTGCACGTACGCCTGACCTTCGGCCGCGTCGAGCTTGACCGAGTAGTCGTTGCGGATTTTCTCCTGGATATCCATAATGGCATGCAGAAGTGCCTCGGGGCGCGGCGGGCATCCAGCCACGTACACATCCACAGGCAGGAAGTTATCCACGCCCTGCACCACACCGTAGCAGCGGTGCATGCCGCCCGTCGAAGCGCACGCACCCATCGCAATGCACCACTTGGGGTCCGACATCTGATCCCAGATCCGCCGGATGGCGTGCGCCATCTTGTACGTCACCCAGCCGGCCACAATCATGAGGTCGGCCTGGCGAGGTGAAAACCGAACCGCCTCGGCGCCGAACCGGCCCTGGTCGTAGCGCGGACCCGCCGTAGCCATCATCTCGATCGCACAGCACGACAACCCAAGCGGCATCGGCATGATCGAGTTCGAGCGGGCCCAGCCAACTACGGCGTCAACCGTCGTCGTCAGATAGCCCTGCTGTTCAAGTGCTTTATCCATATCCAAACGCCCACCGGCGAACTAAAGCCTGAGAGAATTGCCCCGCTTGTATGTTGTACCGTATGCACGGTTTCGGCGCCCTTTCGCCGTCAGTCGAACTCGAGGCCACCCTTCTTGATGTCGTATAACAGTCCGACTGACAGGATAGCGATGAAGATCGTGATCACACCGAGCACGCCGAGCCCTATCCCCATATCGATGAACTCCCGAAACGTTGCCGCCCACGGGTACATGAACACGACCTCAACGTCGAACACGATGAAAATCATCGCGATGAGGTAGAAGCGCACCGAATATCGGTCGCGTGCCGACCCAATCGGGTCCATGCCGCTCTCATAAGCGCTCTCCTTCGTCACGTTCGGGCGCCTGGGGCCGAGAATCTCGGCCATCTTGAGCATCGTGAAGGCAAGGCCACCGGCCAGGACCATCATCAGGAAAAGCGGCAGATAGTCTGATAACATCGCAAGCTACGAGAGATTCACCAACGGCTACGACGAGCGGTCAGGCGCCGCTACGTGGTCGAAAAAATCAAACTACCAAGGTACCCAATCGGAGTCAACGAACGCGCACGAACCTTACCGTTTTCGCAAAATCGGGCGCACATGTGGCTTTGCCGCTCGGCCGGCTCGGGTTCGGTGCATGCTCGCCGGCTCCATGCGGTTGTTTATTTGTGGGAATCCCGGGCACGGCCTCGCCCACGTTCACTGCCGCTCGCCGGGGATGTCCAGGCCTCCGCTTCGCCCTCGACGCTCGTTCTTCCAACGCTCGGACGCGCGGAACACGGCTTCCCTACAATCCCACGCGCTCGAAAATCGTATCGACGTGCTTCAAGTGGTGTTCCACATCGAATGCCGCCTCGATCTCCTCGGCGCTGAGATGCGCTGTGATCGCCTCGTCACTTTCGACGAGGTCTCGGAATGAACGCCCTTCCTCCCACGACTGCATCGTCCGCGGCTGAACCATGTCGTACGCCTCCTCACGGTTGAGCCCCTTATCAATCAGCATCGTAAGTATACGCTGACTGTTGTAGAGGCCATAGGTGCGGTCCATGTTGCGGCGCATGTTCTCCGGGTACACCACCAGGTTCTCGATGAGGCCGGCCATCCGATGAAGCGCGTAGTGCAGGATCGTCGTCGCATCGGGGATGATCACCCGCTCAACCGCCGAGTGCGAGATGTCGCGCTCGTGCCAGAGCGGCACGTTCTCATACGCCGAGACCATGTATCCACGCAGCAGACGCGCACATCCGGTGATGTTCTCCGAGCCGATCGGATTGCGCTTGTGCGGCATCGATGACGACCCCTTCTGCCCCTTCCTGAAGGCCTCTTCAACTTCCCTCACCTCACTTTTCTGAAGCCCTCGGATTTCCACCGCGATCTTCTCGAGCGTGGCGCCGATGAGTGCGAGCACCGAGAGGTAATGCGCATGACGATCGCGCTGCAGCACCTGGGTCGAGACTTCAGCCGGCCGCAGACCCAGCTTCTCGCAGGCGATCCTTTCTACATCCGGCGGCGTGTGGGCGAATGTGCCGACCGAGCCACTGATCTTGCCGACGCGTACGTCCTCTACCGCCGCATCGAATCGCTCCCGGTGGCGCAGCATCTCGGCGTAGTACAACGCGAACTTCAGCCCGAGCGTCGTCGGCTCGGCATGGACACCATGCGTGCGGCCCATCATCACCGTCCGCTTGTGCTCGCGAGCACGCCCTGCCAGCGCCTCAGTCAGCCGTGACAACGCGTCGTCGAGATGCTCGTTTGCCTTCTTCAGGCGGAGCATCCACGCCGTATCGACCACATCCGACGATGTCAGGCCGTAGTGAACCCATTTGCGCTCTTCGCCGAGCGTTTCGCTCACCGCCCGCGTGAAGGCCACCACGTCGTGCCGCGTCTCCTCTTCGATCTCATGGATCCGCGCAAGGTCGAACGATGCCCGCTCATAGAGCCGATCGACATCTTCTTTGGGGATGACGCCAAGCTCCGACCACGCGGCGCATGCGGCCAGCTCGACATCGAGCCAGCTCTGAAACTGTGCTTCCTCACTCCATAGCGCCGCCATCTCGGGGCGCGTGTACCGATCGATCATTCAGCCGGGTAGTTTGCGTAAACCGTTGTCGTCAGGCCGCGAAGTTATCCCTTCTTCCTCACAACAGGTAATGCCGATCGATAATCCACAGAGGCTTATCCGACGACGCCCCGACATGGGGAGATGAACGCTCATAGAGCCGATCGACATCTTCTTTAGGGATGACACCAAGCTCCGACCATGCGGCGCATGCGGCCAGCTCGACATCGAGCCAACTCTTAAATTGTGCTTCCTCGCTCCATAGCGCCGCCATCTCGGGGCGCGTGTACCGATCGATCATTCAGCCGGGTAGTTTGCGTAAACCGTTGTCGTCAGGCCGCGAAGTTATCCCTTCTTCCTCACAACAGGTAATGCCGATCGATAATCCACAGAGGCTTATCCGACGACGCCCCGACATGGGGAGATGAACGCTCAGAGGTTTTCCCGCTTGTCGCGCAAGTACTTATTCAGCAGCACGCGCGCGCGAAAGATGTGCGCCTTGACCGTGCCGAGCGGCAGATCCAGCTCCGTTGCGATCTCCTCATACGCTTTCTCCTGCTGATGCCGCATCACGATCACGCGGTAATACTTTTCGGGGAGGGCATCGATTGCCTCCTGGATCAGTGCATTTCGCTGGTCGGTCACGATGTGCCGATCGGGCCGGTAGGTGGTGTCCGGCAGCTCAAACTCGATCTCACCATCCTTGGTCTTGATCGGATTGTCGATCGAGAACGTTTGGAGCTTCTTCTTGCGCAGGAAGTCGATCGCATGGTTGGTTGCGATCTTATACAACCAGGTCGAGAAGGCGTACTGCGTCGAGTAGGAGCCCAGCGCGGAGAACGCCTTGATAAACGCTTCCTGAACGAGGTCGTCGACCTCCTGCTTCGTCCGCACCACGCGTAGCACATGGTGGTACAGCGCGCGCTGGTACTTGTCCATCAGCGCCTGATACGCAGCCTGGTCGCCCGAGAGCGCACGCTCGACGAGCTCACGGTCTTCGGTGCTGGATTTCGACGGGGCTTCCGGCGCGTGCGAGTCGGACATTAACTGGAGCCTGGAGTGCAGACGAGATCAGATTCGACAATATAACAATCGACGGGCGAGCTGATCCAACGCCGCCGTTGTTTCCGCGGCACCATCATCAATCCTTTCCGCCCTCCAACATGTCGACATAGCTCCGATCCAGCAGATCACCTTCCGCGATTTCAAACGCCTCCATCAGCCGCCTCGCCTCTCCGCGCGCCGCCACCTCGTCTTCCCCCTCATCCATCACCACTTCGAACTCGAGGAACGACCCCAGATCCTCGACCTCATCCAGGTGGATGCGCGTCCTCCCCGCCAGATATACCAGCCGTCGCTTTCGTACGACGCCGGCCGCCGGGAGCACGGCGGAGAGAATCGCCCGCATGGCCCCGGGCTCAGACGTCGGCGCGATGGTATAGTCGGACGGCCGCGGCTCACGTCCCTCGGCGCGACGATACCAGATGAGCTCGCCTCGGCGCTGCGGCTGCTCGCCGGTAAAGGTGCGCAGCTTCAGCTTCCCTGTCTCCGCTGCGAAGAAGTAATCCACCTGATCCAGGACCTCCGGCGGCCCATCGGCGAGTTGCCTCGCCGTATCTCTTGCCCCTGCAATGTCATGGAGCCTGGCCTTTATTTCGATGTTGCGAGCCACGTACGATGCGGGATTAACGCCTGTCTGTTGTTTTATGGGGAGGGAGGCTGCGCGCGCAATGGCCGTCGCTAAATCCGACGTTATCACCGCATGCGCGTGCTGTGCCACTTGATT
>CBFGYX010000139.1:0-5178 GCA_965653075.1 uncultured bacterium | reverse complement strand
ACAACCAACAACCAACAACCAACAACCAACAACCAACAACCAACAACCAACAACCAACACTCACCCCTCATAACTGACCATTCTCGCCCTCTCCTCCTCCCACAGCGCGTGGGGGTCTGCTTCGGTGCGTTTCAGCACGCCGGGGTATTTCTGAGCGATCGATCGCATCACACGGTGCACGGCCGGGCGCCGGCCGAACAGTTTGACCTGCGATGCGGTGGGCGGTGTCAGGCTTCCCAGGGTGAGTTTGACGGTGGAAAGGGCGCGGCTGTCGCTTTCGTCGGATTCAAGCATCGACCTGAACAACCGCTGGGCAGCTTCGCGAACGCCTTTTTCGGTACGCAGAGGCGTGTTCAGGATGCGGCCGGCGGCCAGGGTGCGGCCAGACCGGAAGTCCAGCGCGAGCGTGAGGCGCCGCGACGAGTAATTGGGGAATCGCCCGCCGAGCATCGTCGTGGCTTCTGCCGCCAGGTGTGCGATCAGGGCCTCCAGGGCGGTTTCCTCGCCCGGCTCGATGTCATGTGCGGCGCTGACGGTGGGATGCGGCTGGTACATTGCGACGGGCTTCTCGGCACCCTCGGGGTGCAGCAATCCATGCAACCGCTCGCCCTCCTTGCCGAACTGCAACGATAGTTGCCGCCGGGTGAGGTGCCGTGCATCGTAAAGCGTGAGGATCCCCAGCCATTCCAGCCGCTCGATGAACTCCGGGCCGAAGTCCATTAAATCGAGTCGCCGTGTCTCGAACCGGCGGAAAAAGCGGATTACGGCATTGCGCGGAATATGCAGCGCGTGTCCGGGTGTACTTCGTACCGCGGCCAAATGTGCAACGGCGCGGCGAGGTCCTACTCCAACACCGGCATTGAGCTTGCGCGCCGAGGCCGTGATCGCTTCCTCATCACATCCCCTGACAAATGCGAGCCCCGGCCGGCGTGGTTCGATAAACGGCGTGAGCGTGTTGAGCTGCTCGATCACCGACTCCCAGGCGGCTTCTTCCAGCGCGGCATCCCGCTGACGCACGAGGGCATCCGGCAGCAGCATCTGCGCACGCGAGGCCTGCATCCCATTCTCGATGCCCGCCCGGCGCGCCCGCCGCGATGCCGATACGACGCGCCCTCCCTCCATCACAATCACAGGTTGAGGCGTAGACTCGGCGCGGCTTACGGCCCATGCATGAAACTCCGGAATATGGAAGCAGAAGGTCGGCACGAGAAGAAGCAGAACGCGAACGGATGGCACACATATATTGCACACATTATATTACGCGTCCGCGCCGGAGGCATCAACCGTCAAACTTCCAATTCATGTCAAGACCTGTTCGTCCATCACCTGAAACGCAGACAACGCGGGGCAGCATTACGCAGCCGCGGCGGAGCCGAACGCTTTCCGTGGAAACCCGGAGGGGCTGGCCGGTGGCTGTTGAGTGGAACGGCCGTCGTGAGGCCGTCCGTGAGATTATCGACGTGTGGGTGGTCGAGGGCGAGTGGTGGCGGGGATCTCGGCGCCGGGTGTACTTCCGCGTGCGCACGGAGCACCGCGCCATCGACATCTACAAGACAGATGGCACCTGGGTGCTCGGCCGGGTGTGGGACTGACCGTCTCTACCGGTCGAGTTCAAGGCTCGCCTTGATGAAGGGACCGGTGCCCTTCGGGTCGTTACTGCGGATGATCTCGTTGACATAGTACTCGTACGAGCCATCGCGGTAAGGGCTGCCGCCAAGTCCCGCAACGCCGCAAACCTGGTTGAGGTGAACTTCGCCGTCGGCATCGACCGTGACCAGGTGCCCGATGATGCCGTCATAACCGCGCTCGGCGATCTGCATGTACCGCGCATCGAGGTGGCCGTCGTTGACGCCTTTGGCGATGGCGTAGACGAACATGGCCGACGCCGATGCCTCGAGGTAGTTGCCCTCGCGGTGGCCGAGGTCGACGACCTGATACCAGAGGCCCGTTTCGTCGTCCTGGAACCGCTCGAGCGCGACGACCAGCCGGTTGAGGATGCCGACAAGGTCGTCGTAGTGCGTGCTCGAAGGCGGCATCACGTCGAGGATTTCCACGAGCGCCATCCCGTACCAGCCGATCGCTCGGCCCCAGAAATGCGGCGAGAGTCCGGTTATGGGATCAGCCCACCGCTGCGTGCGGCTTTCGTCCCACCCGTGATACAGCAGTCCGGTCTCGGGGTCGCGCATGTTGCGCTCCATCACGATGAGCTGATGCGCGGCATCGTCGAAGCTGCCGGGTTCGTCATAGCGCGCGGCATACTCGGCATAGAACGTTGGACCCATGAACGCGCCGTCGAGCCACATCTGCCACGGATAGACGAGCTTGTGCCAGAAACCGCCCTGAGAGTTGCGAGGCTGCCATTCGAGCTGGTAGCGAAGCCGCTCGGCAGCCTTCAGATATTTCTCGTTGCCGGTGCGGTCGTACAGGTTGAAAAGCAGCCGCCCGGGCGCAATCCGGTCGATATTCCATAGCGTGATATCGTATCGCTCGATCGATCCGTCGTCATGCACCATGCGATCGTAAAATGCATCGATATACTCGATGTAGCGGGGGTCCGGATGGCGATCGTTGACGAGGTTGATGGCACGCAGGACGAGGCCGTTCGTGTATTCCCACTTGGGGCGCTCTTGAAAATCCAGCAGCCGAGGATCCGGCACCCGCTTGATCTCCGACAGGGCCATTCGCTCGGACCATTTGAGATCGGTCGGGACCGATTCGACGAGAGGTGCCTCGGCGTCCTGCCCCTCGACGGGCTGACTTTGCACGTGCGGGGCCGGGGCGCACGCGGCCAGAACTGCACCCGATGTCAATAAGGCCAACACCATGATGCCGGATGCAATCAGCACCGGGGTCCGTTGGTAGCGCGGGCGGATATGTGCGCGGTACATCAGCGTTGATGTAGGATGGTGTATGCTCTGCTGACGGCTCATGCGAACAGGAGGATGATCTGAGGCCAACGAATCATCGAAATGTGCACGCTACCGGATATCCACGCTGAGCACGGGGGAATCCAGTCCGGCGCGGAACTGCCGTACCATCTCCTCCCACGCTTCGAGGTCATCGCACCATCCCGCATCCGTCCAGCACGAGCCCACATAATGTACAAAGGGTCCATCCGTGGGGATATTCCCGTGGAGGACGTGGTGATTGTCATCCTCGTCGATCGAAACGGATTGACCGGCGGGGGACACGATGGCGGTCCCGAGTTCGCCCGTGCCCTGATTTCCGACGGGGCCCCACATCAACACGGCTGTTCCGTCGTCGTCCTGCTGCGAAACCGTCTGAACGCCCGACCGCGTAACGAGGCCGGCTGCGACATTCATCCCCTCAACATCACCGGTCATCCACGTCTCCTGGCGGTAGAAATCTTGTCCTGCATCGATCGTGATGCGACGCCGCTCCTGCACCGAGCTGTCGCCGGCATCCCACGGACCGTACTCCATCTCCACAACGGCGCGCAGCGGACCGTTCGCCAGAATCTGCTGCGAGTGGAAGTTAGGCGCCGGGTGCAGCTCGCCGTCAACGTATGCGGCCGTGCCACCGCCGCCGAGCGTCTGTCCGACGGAGAAGAAGTCGGCACCTTCACCGTGGTCGGTGTGATAATCGCCCGATTCATACCAGCGATCGAGAACCAGCGCATCCGTACGCTTGGTAAACACATCGATACCGCTGCTCACCAGATCCTCGAGCGTCCAGAGGCCTTCGCCGTAGGTGCGGAACGCCACACGATCGTTCTCCCACGCGATGTCGTCGCGGCGCTCGTGGTGCATGGCATAGACCAGTGGATCGAAGTCGGCCGAGCTTTCAACGGATTCAACGGTAAATGCACGCGATGCTCCGGCGCTGACATCGGCGAGGAAGAGCAGCGCCGTGCGTCCATCAATCTCAACGACTTGCGAAGGGACTTCCTCTCCGGTTTCGTCGTCGAGCACGCGCGTTGCCGAAAGATTGTCACCCAGTGATTCGAGTTTCTCGGCATCCAGTTCGATGACGCGACGTTGCGCCTCGTCGCCCGCGTTGGTCACCGTTACGAGTACGCTTTCGACCGGTGTATCGGCCGTACCACATGCGGCCAGGAAAAAAGCCGCAAGCAAGGCGATGAAGATGGAGCTTCGCATGTTACTGATCAGGTATGAAGGGCGTGATTGTCTGATCGGCTATAATCGCGTCTAAGATTGTCCGCGAAAACAGCCGCACGTGTCGGATGATTCAGGGATGATCGGCTCCGAAAGGGTCGGTGCCGTTCAGATATTCCTCGAGGTTAGTGTATCCGTCGCCGTCCGGGTCGCCATGTGCATCGGCAGGATCATGCGGATCGAGGCCGTGAGCGATCTCCCACTCGTCCGGCATGCCGTCGCCGTCTGAGTCGAGCGGCGCGACGCCGCCTTCGAGACGCGGCCAACCGCCGACGTCGGCCTGGCTGTCGATGAGGCGGCCTTCACCGTGGCGAATCAACTTGACGATCCGCCGGTCGATGGCGTCGCGACGTGGGAGCGTCGCACCGACGTTGTCGAGCAGGTATCCCACCAAGTCTCCGCCGCGCGTGGTAACCGACGGCGTGCCGAACGGGTGCTCGACAAAAATCGAAGCGAGGTCCACGCCATCCGCCCTCATCAAAAATAAATCCTGCTGATGGTTTATATCGCGGCCTTCGAGCGTGTTGCCGTGCGCGTAGACGCGAGACCCATCGCCGCCAAAATGAAAGGCCGTCTCAGGATGACTGCTGTAGGGAAGCGGATACAGGTGATTCCCCACATAATTGAGCCGCGTCCGATCATCGATGTTGTACCCGGCTGCGTCTCCCCAACCGTAAATCAGATTATGGCGGAAGTCGAGTAGTGCATCTTTCGGGCGCGGGTTGCGGCTCCGGTGCAGCGCATAAATCGAATGGTGGATGGTCACGCTGTCGGCATCGTCGATGAGCGTTCCATAGCCGTGTGCGCCTTTGCGATGTACGGACTCGTTGAGGCTTTCGGCGATGAGCGTGTACTGGATCGTGACGTTCGTGGCGCCCCCGGTCACGCTCAGCACCTCATCGGTTCCCCATCCCACAGAACAATGATCGACGACAACGTGGCCCGCTCGGATGTCGATGGCATCTTGCTCCGCGCCCGACACATCGCCCGGCCACACGCGCAGGTGCCGAAGCACAACGTGCGGTGCCTCGACAACAATCCC
>CBFGYX010000138.1:0-5211 GCA_965653075.1 uncultured bacterium | reverse complement strand
CGCGCCCCGCCCGGTAAACATCGGTACGACGGTGCTGTCGACACCTCGTCCCGCGACATTTCGCAGCGCAAGCTCAAACGGCCAGTGCACCATGTCGATGAAGGGAAATGCGGAGTCGTCAATCTCAGCGGTGCGCTCTGTCGTGCCGTCATCCGCCGATGACGCGATGAGGAGTCCGCCGGCCGTCGGCGTTACGACCTCGCGCCGAAGTTCGTCGGCATCGGCTCCGCCGTCGTGAATGACAGACTCGAAGCGCTCCAGCCCGCCCTGATCGTCAAAACGGATATCATACCGGCGGTACGTCGTCTGCGGCATGCGCAGCACGACTTCGGCTGTGAGCCCTGACGGCGTGACCTCAAAGCGTTCAACGGCGAGCGTATCGTTGCCAAGCAACGTGATGAAGGCCGCGGTCTCGGCATCCTGTGCACGAACCTCGGCACAGAGACCGGCGAAGACGAGCAGGACGATGGTAAGGAAGCCGGATAGACGCATCGTTCGGATCGAATATTTATGGGACACGGACGCCAAGATAGATGTCGATGGCCACCGCGTCTACGCTTCTCGCTTCGAAACCTCCGCTGAAGGTGATTCCGACGGCAGCGGTCGGCTCGTGATGAGGTTTTCCTCTACTACTTCGCCTTCGACGAGGTGCCGCTGGACGATCTCTTCGAGCACCTCGGGCGTGCAGGAGTGGTACCACGCCCCTTCGGGATAGACGACGGCAACCGGACCGTCCTGGCAGATCTGCAAGCAGTTCGCTTTCGTTCGGAACACGCCACCCTCCCCCAGTAGCTTCAATTCGGCGAGACGCCGCTTGAGGAAGTCCCACGATTCCAGCCCCTCTTCGATGCTGCAGCATTTGGCCTTGGTCTGATCGCAACACAAAAAGATGTGGCGTTGGATATGCGGCACGCCAATCCGCTCGGCGCGCTCCTTAATGTCCTGATCGGCCATTACAATCGACGGTAGGAATTATCACTCTGAAAAACAGAAGAGCGGCCGCGAGTCGTTATCGCCATGACTCACGGCCGCCCAATACTCGGCATCCCTCGACTCTTCGAGAAGTGCGTCGGCAAATCGGCGGATGTTCACTCGGCGGCTGCGCCGTTACCGGCGGCACGGCTCTTCTCTGCGAGGGCTTCGCGCACCGCGGGCGCGACTTTCGTGCCCAGCAGCTCGATCGCTCTTAGCATCTTGTCGTGCGGCATCGGGCCGACGCTGAGTTGGAGCAGAAATCGATCGTGCCCGAAGAGATCGTGCTGATAGAGAATCTTCTCGACGATCTGATCCGGGCTGCCCACGAAGTTGGCGCCGCGCAGCGTGCACGAGGCATCGAACTGCTCGCGCGACATCGGCGGCCAGCCGCGCTCGCGGCCCAGCCGGTCCATCGTTGCCTTGAACGCCGGGAAGGCAAGGTCGCGCGCTTCCTCGGCATCATCGGCGATAAACCCGTGCGAGTTGATGCTGAGCCTCGGCAGCGGATGCCCCGCCTCGCCGGCGCCACGCCGGTGCAGCTCGGCCATCCCGACGAAGCGCTCCGGGAGTCCGCCGATAATCGCCAGCGCCATCGGCACACCGAGGCGACCGGCACGCAGCGCCGACTCGGGCGTACCGCCGACCGCGATCCATACCGGCAGCGGATTCTGCTTCGGACGAGGATACACGCCGCGGTTCGGGATGTCGGGTCGGTGCTTGCCCGACCACTGGATGATGGGCTCTTCGCGGAGCCGAAGCAGCAGCTCCAGATGCTCGGAGAAGACCTCGTCGTAATCGTTCAGATCATAGCCGAAAAGCGGAAACGACTCGATGAAGGAACCGCGCCCGGCCATGATCTCGGCGCGCCCGTTTGAAATCAGATCGATGGTTGAATACTGCTGGAAGGCACGGACGGGATCTTCGGAGCCCAGCACGGTCACGGCGCTGGAGAGGCGGATGTTGGACGTCCGTGAGGCCGCTGCAGCCAGCACGATTGCCGGAGCCGATACCGCATAATCCGGCCGGTGATGCTCGCCCACGCCAAACACGTCGAGCCCCACCTGGTCGGCAACTTCGATCTCTTCGATCAAATCGCGGAGACGCTGCCCCACCGCCTCGTCGCCCGATAGCGAGAGCTGAGGGTCGACCTCGCCAAACGTATAAACGCCTATTTCCATGGCTGCAGATATTCAATGGATAAACCTCAACACGTACTGCCGCACTGCCCTACCGGCCAGTGAGCGATTGGATTCATCTTGTCGACCCAGGCAGTCGACGCATGGCGGTGTAAGTCAAACAAGGCAATGGCGCATATCGCGTGCGCCGGAAACGCATCGACCGAAGATGACCGCAGCGGATCTTGAGACTGCATCCGTGGGGACCCGGGTGTTCTTCCATCTCTCGTCTCAAGCTCACCGCCACCGTGCGCACCTCGCCCTCGCTATTGTTAATCCTGAGCCTTTTCGTAGGGGCCTTAATTTTTGGTGACGTACACGTGGCGGTGGGCCAGACGAAGAGCGCCACGCTCCGGTCGTTTTCAACTCACTCCCTCTCCGGCGAGCCGGCGATCGTGGCGGCGCCGAATGTTAGACAACAAGGCGCCCACGAGGAGTTCGCGAGTAAATCGGGCGTGGACGTCGTCTCATACTCATCCGTTGTTGACGACCGCCTCACCGTTCGGAGCTTCGACCCGACGACGACGCGGCACGTCTACACGATGGACCTGGAGCTGCCGATCGACACCGGGTTTATCGCGGGCACGAACGATTTCCTCGACCGGTCAAAGGCGGCGATGATGCGCATGCCATACGACATGCCGGGGATGCTCGTCGACGAAGTGCGTGTATGGTTCGGTTACAAGCGCAGCGGAACCGACGAGCGCACGTACATCCTTCGGATATACGACGTCAATGAGGATGGTCAGCCGGCTCGGCCCGCGCGGTACGAACAGACGTTCTCATTCGCTGACATCGTGGCGGATGAAAGCGGCGATGAGGCCGTGGCAACGGTGCATCATCTCGATCAGCCGGTGGCGGTCAACGGTGCGTTCTTCGTGGCCATCGACTTCGGGCGGTACGAGCGATCGCAGGCGGCGGATGTAGCCGTGGCAACGGGGCCGCTCCTCGAAGGCCGCGTCTATCGCACGTGGGAGCAATGGTTCGACGGCGGCTGGCACAACCTGTCGGATACGTGGGACCTGGGCACCGGCCGCGGTATGAACGGCATCGAACTGTGGATCGAAGCCGAAGGCCGCTCGCAGACAAGTCATGCAACGAGCAACGACGCATTCGACCTGAGCGGATCGTCGCTTGAGGCAAACTACCCGAATCCCTTCGCCGGCCGAACCACGATTCCTTTTTCAATCGATGCGCCGTCGCACGTTAAGCTGAGCGTGTACGACCTTACGGGGCGCGAAATCGCCGTGGTGGCCGACGGCGCCTATCCGGCCGGGCGGCATCACGCCGAGTTCGACGGCGCCGACCTCCCGTCCGGCGTGTACGTCTACCGGATGACCGCCGGCTCGTTCAGCGACACCGGTAAGCTTGTCCTCCGCCGCTGACAGCCCTTAATGCTGACAGTCCTTAATAAGGCGGCGCGTCGTTCTGTGCGTCCGAGCGCAACGACATAAGAGCCAGTCGAGCGAAGCGCCGGCCGTCACCGTCCCGGCCTGAGATTGGTGAACCCCGGCGAGGCTGAACCCGGTTCTCCCCCACCCCAAAACCCGATTCGGAATATTGAATCCCTGACGGACACGCGCCCGCTCTGGTCATCGCGTGCTGCGTTTACGTACGGGCGTTATGTATTTGGGAAGAACCGGGTTGGGCCGCGTTCTTATTCACTGCTGTGCGCCGGGACGGCGGTGGCGAGCGCCTTGAACGTTCGCTCTTACGCCGCCAACGTGTGACTCAGGGAATGAACGCGGTGCTAATTCGTATAGTGAGCGCTGGCACGCCGCGATCCGTCGAGGCTGAACCCGGTTCTCCCCCACCCCGAAACCCGATTCGGAATATTGAATCCCTGACGGACACGCGCCCGCTCTGGTCATCGCGTGCTGCGTTTACGTACGGGCGTTATGTATTTGGGAAGAACCGGGTTGGGCCGCGTTCTTATTCACTGCTGTGCGCCGGGACGGCGGTGGCGAGCGCCTTGAACGTTCGCTCTTACGCCGCCAACGTGTGACTCAGGGAATGAACGCGGTGCTAATTCGTATAGTGAGCGCTGCCACGCCGCGATCCGTTTCAGTTATCCGCCCGCCCGATGACACCTGCCGATGCAGCTTCCTCCCGCCGGTCGAATTTCAGAGGCGGCTCCCGCACGCGGGCGGTCATCCGCACGGAGATCGTCATCATCGGCGCGGGCCAGGCCGGACTCTCATCGGCCTATTATCTAACGAGGCGCGGGCTCGAGAACGACCGCGGCTACCTCATCCTCGACAACTCGCCTCGCGCGGGCGGCGCATGGCAGTTCCGCTGGCCGTCGCTCACCATGACCACCGTCAACGGCATCAGCGACTTGCCGGGGTTTCGACTTCGCGATGCACTCGGTACCGACGCCGACTCCGTCCAGGCCAGCGAAGCCGTGCCCGAGTATTTCGAGGCGTACGAGAGAAAGTTCGATCTCCCCGTCTACCGGCCCATCACTGTGCGGACCGTCTACGAGCGCGCCGACCGGTTCATTATCGAGACCGATCGGGGCACGATCTCGGCGCGCGGCATCATCAACGCGACGGGAACGTGGGAGAAGCCGTACGTGCCGGAGTATCCCGGGCATGAGCGTTTCCGCGGGCGGCACCTGCATACGAAGGATTACGACACACCCGAGGCGTTCCGCGGGAAGCATGTGATCATTGTCGGCGCGGGCATCTCAGCGATGGAGCTGATGAACGAGATCTCGCGCGTCACCACGACGACGTGGGTCACGCGGCACGTGCCGAAATTCCGCGATGGACCGTTCGACGCCGACGCCGGCCGCGAAGCCGTGGCCCTCGTCGAAGAGCGCGTGCGGCAGGG
Source organism: uncultured bacterium (assembly GCA_965653075.1). GTDB lineage: Bacteria > Bacteroidota > Rhodothermia > Rhodothermales > CAZKDQ01 > CAZRTY01. Next base: position 226 of record CBFGYX010000138.1, on the reverse strand, counting down.
CCTGCCGCCGCAGTCGGTGGTGTCCGTGACGGGGCTTCCCGTAACTCCCACCATCGAAGACATGCGGCGTCGCGGCGTCCTGGTGCGCCGGCGCCGCCGGGGTTGAATAACAATAAAGACCAAGACGATCGCGACTTTCATGTTCACACACACTCACCGCTGCTGGCTTTGCTGGTTGTTATTGATATTGCTTGCCGCTTGTGAGCGCGGGCCGGAGCCGGTGCCT
>CBFGYX010000137.1:0-5298 GCA_965653075.1 uncultured bacterium | reverse complement strand
GGCCGTCATCGGGGAAAGCGGGTCAGGCAAGAGCACGCTGCTGCACCTGATCGGCTGAAATACTCGCGTGCGTCTTCCATCTGACCGAGCTGCAGGTAGGCGTCGGCGGCAAAGTAGCGCGCCATGTTGCCGGCATCGGTCCGGCCATATTGATCGGCGATCTCGACCAGGCCGAGCCTGCCGTCGCCGCCCTCGAGTGCCTGCTGAAACCTGCCGGCTTCATAAACGGAGACGATGCGGCCCAGGTGCACCTGCGCTTCGTCTGCCCTGCGGCTCTGGTTCCAGGTCCAGATCACGATCAGGAGGACAACGGCGATGATCGCCGCGAGGATGCCATAGATCAACTTCCGATTCTGGTCGGCATACTGCCAGGCGCGAGCGTAGAAGGTAACGACGCGATCCTCGCGCAACTCCTGACGACGTGAGGCGCTCTTTGGCGGGTTTAACGTGGACATTTCAAAACTGCTTGTTGAAGAGGGGGCGGCTGGCGCGCGGAAGTTTAAAGCATCCGAAATTATAGATTCCGCCGGGGAGCCGCAATTTGTATCGGCGTGCCTTCGTCTTACGCACCGATAATCCTTCGTTTCCGAAAGACGAATAAAAACGCTTCCGGGGGACTTTTAGGTGGCAATTTCACCAAATCGAAAAACAAACGTGCGGTGGTAGGCGTCGGGGCATAGTACCTTAGTACGTAAATCTCGCCACATTTCATCCACAGATATAGAGGGACCACGCATGGCCATCAAACTCGCCATCAACGGCTTCGGTCGTATCGGACGTCTCGTTTTCCGCGCGATCCTCGAGCGTCAGCTCAAAGACTTTGACGTTGTCGCGGTGAACGACCTGACTGACGCCGCCACACTGGCTCATCTTTTCAAGTATGACTCGGTTCACGGTCGCTACCCGGGAGAAGTTGGTGTCGAGGGTGACGAGCTGATCGTTGACGGCAAACGCTTCAAGGTATACGCCGAGCGCGATCCCAAGAACCTTCCCTGGGGTGAACTCGGTGTTGATGTCGTGGTCGAGAGCACGGGCATCTTCCGCTCGCGGGAAAAAGCCGGTCTGCACCTGGAGGCAGGCGCCAAGAAGGTCGTGATCTCGGCTCCGGCGTCGGGCGAAGTTGATGCCACGGTCGTCCTCGGTGTCAACGACGATCAGTTGACGGGTGACGAGAAGATCGTCTCGAACGCAAGCTGCACCACCAACTGCCTCGCGCCGATGGTGAAGCTGCTCGACGACAAATTTGGTGTGCGTCGTGGCTTCATGACGACGATCCACGCCTATACGGCCGATCAGAACCTGCAGGACGCCCCGCATGGCGATATCCGCCGCGCCCGTGCTGCTGCGCTCTCGATCATCCCTACGTCGACGGGTGCCGCCCGCGCCGTCGGCCTCGTGCTGCCGCACCTGAAAGGCAAGCTGGACGGCTTTGCGCTTCGCGTGCCGACGCCGGACGGCTCGATTACCGACCTCGTCGCCGAGCTGGACAACGACACGTCCGTTGAGGAAGTCAACAGCCTCTTCCGCGATGCTGCCAACGGTGCGATGAAGGATGTTGTCGAGTACAACGACGAAGGCCTCGTCTCGGTCGATATCATCCACAACCCGCACTCCTGCATCTTCGACGCGCCGTCGACCATGGTCAACGGTAATATGGTGAAGGTTGTCGGCTGGTACGACAACGAGTGGGGTTATGCCAACCGCACGGTGGACATCGTCAAGAAGCTGATGACGGTGGGTCAGGCAGCCTGACACCTTGTTTGAACACGAAGCGGGAGAACGGTGATGCATCGTTCTCCCGTTTTTGTATGCCCAGGAACTGACGAACGACTAGCCGACTGTACGATTATGAGCAAACTGACTATCGACGACGTCAAGCAGGACGTCCGCGGCAAACGAGTGCTGGTGCGGGTCGATTTCAACGTCCCGCTGTCGAAAGACGCCGAGCCTGCCGTGGCCGACGACACGCGCATCCGCGCGGCGCTGCCGACGATCAACGCGCTGACCGAGGCCGGCGCACGCGTCATTCTGATGAGCCACCTCGGCCGTCCGAAAGGGGAACCCAACCCGCAGTTCCGGCTGGCACCCGTCGCCGCTCATCTAAGCGACCTGCTCGGCCGCACGGTCAACGTGGCCCCCGCCCTCGTCGGCGATGACGTGGCGGAGGCCGTCAACCGGTTGTCGGATGGCGACATCCTGCTGCTCGAGAATACGCGCTTCGAAGCGGGCGAGACCAAGAACGACGAAGCGCTCTCGCGCCAACTGGCCGAACTCGCCGACGTTTATGTCAACGATGCCTTCGGAGCCGCGCATCGTGCGCACGCATCGACTGAAGGCGTGGCGCGTTTCGCACCGCGTGCCGCGATGGGTTACCTGCTCGAACGCGAGGTCGAGTACCTGTCAAAGCTCCTCGGAACGCCGGATAAACCGTTCGCAGCGATCCTGGGCGGCGCCAAAGTGTCGGACAAGATCGGCGTCATTGAGAACCTGCTCGAACGGGTTGACTACCTGCTGATCGGCGGGGCGATGAGTTACACGTTCCTGAAAGCACTTGGCAAGACGGTCGGCAGCTCGCTCGTCGAAGAAGACAAACTCGACCAGGCGAAGGCGCTGTTCGACCGGGCATCCAGCAAGATCATGCTGCCGTCGGATCACATTGTTGCGAAGGCGTTCGACAACGACGCCGAGCACAAAGTCGTTGAAGGCGATATCCCAGACGGATGGATGGGGCTCGACATCGGCCCGAAGACCCTTGAGTCGTACCAGCAGGTGCTGCTCGATGCGAAGACGATCGTCTGGAACGGACCCATGGGCGTCTTTGAGATGAGCAACTACAACAAGGGCACGTTTGCCGTGGCGGGTACCCTTGCGGATGCCACCGAGAAGAACGGCGCGCTGTCGGTGGTGGGCGGAGGCGACTCCGTAGCTGCCATCGTGCAGTCAGGCTTTGAGGAACGCGTGAGCCACGTCTCTACGGGGGGCGGTGCCATGCTCGAGTTTCTCGAAGGTAAGACGCTGCCGGGCATCGCGGCGATCTCCGACCGTTGATCCGCACATCCCGGAAGCGGTAGTATCTTCCCGGCGGTGGCTGCGTGCCGCCGCCGGTTCTTTTTGGCATGGCGTCATCTTCGGACGTTATGCGACCGGCCCATTTTCCCCAATCACAGACCGCCGAGGTCCTTTTGCAGTCTCAATTACTGCGAGCACGAGGTAGGAGCACCGCATCGCAAGACACGCTTGCAACCGAGGCCGACACGCTGTCGTGGCTCGAAGCCGTGACGGCCGACACCGTCGGCATCGTCGACCGTGTGCAGGCGTTCAGCGACTTCATCTTCGACCCGGGCGTCTGGGTGGCCGTCGGGGGTGCGCTCGTTCGCATCGTCCTCATCATCATCTTTACGTCGCTGGTCATCAAGCTGATCGACCGGCTGTCGGACCGGATGACGAAGAGCGTAGAGGACCTGCCGCAGATGAATCCGCGGCGGCAGCGCGCCTTCACCATCAGCAACCTCATCTCATCCACGGCGCGCTACTTCCTCTGGCCCGTCGCGGCCATCATGTCGCTCAGCGCGCTTGCTATCGACGTCGGCGCCCTCATCGCGACCGCCGGTATCGCGGGCCTTGCCATCGGTTTCGGCGCGCAGACGCTCGTTAAAGACGTCATCGGGGGCATCTTCCTGCTCGTGGACGACACTATCCACGTCGGCGATCTCGTCAAGATCGGAGAAGACATCGGCACGGTCGAATACATCGGCGTGCGGATGCTGCGCGTGCGCAAGTTCGACGGTGAGGTGCTGATGGTGCCCGCCGGTGAGCTTCGCATCTTCGGCAACCGCAGCATCGGCTTCGCGCGAGCCATCGTCGAGGTCCGGCTTCCGTACGAGGTCGATGTCGAGTCGGTCCTCCCCATCATGGAGCGGGTTGCCAATGAATGGGCCGCTGAGAATCCCGAGATATTGCGCGAAGAACAGCCGCTCGTTCAGGCGATCACGTCCTTCGGCGAGTCGGCCGTAAACGCTCGGATAGCCGTCATGGTGGCCCCGGGCGAGCAATTTCCCGCCGAGCGTCGTCTCCGACTGCTGCTCAAGCGTGAGCTCGACCGCCACGGAATTGAGATCCCCGTGCCGCGCCGCACGTACGATGTCCGTCATGTCGGCGAACAGCCTCGTCTTTTCAGCGGCAATGACGACCCGGATGCCCACGATGAGCAGTCCGGCAGCGAATAATCCCACCTCATATGCAGGTCTACAAGAACGTCGACAGTCTCGATTTCGAGCTCGCCGATTGCCCGGCGGTTCCGCAGCCGCGCCGCGTCCTGATGACGACGCCCGATTTCTTCGACGTGGAGTACGTGATCAATCCGCATATGAAAGATCACGTCGGCAGCGTTGACTCGGCGCGCGCTCAGTCGCAGTGGCAGCAATTACGCGCCGCGTACGAAGACATCGGCATCGCCACCACGGAAGTCGGCGGCGTCGATAGCCTGCCCGACATGGTGTTCTGCGCGAACCAGACACTGCCGTATTACAACCCACGCTCCGGCGAACAAGGCGTCGTCCTCAGCCGGATGCACGCACCGCAGCGCCGCGACGAAGTCGAGCACTATGCCCGTTACTTCGGTGAGATCGGCTACTCACGCCAGCTTCTGCCCGCCGACGTCGGTCACTTCGAAGGCATGGGCGACGCCCTCTGGCATCCCGGCCGCTATCTCCTCTGGGGCGGCTCGGGCTTCCGCACCACCGACGATGTGTATCAGTATGTCGCCGAGAAGCTGAACGTGCGCATCCTCGCGCTCCCTCTCGTCGACCCCGATTTCTACCACCTCGACACGTGCCTGAGCCTGCTCGATGAAAAGCGAGCGCTCTATTACCCCGGCGCGTTCTCCGATGACGGCATCGCGCTGCTCGAGCACTTTTTCGACAAACTCATCACAGCGCCCGAAGACGAGGCACGCCGCCTCTTCGCCTGCAATGCGCACAGCCCAGACGGCCACCATGTGTTCATTCAGCGGGGATGCACCGAAACGGTCCGCCGACTGCGCCGCGAAGGCTTCACGCCCGTCGAGCTCGACACCGACGAGTTCCTGAAGTCGGGCGGCTCCGTCTTCTGCATGAAGCAGATGTACTGGTGAGCGGTGAGCGGTGAGCTCTGAGCGGCGAGCGGTCAGCGGCGAGCGGTGAGCGGTCAGCTCGGAGCGGTGAGCGGTCAGCGGAGGGCTCTGAGCGGTCAGCGGCGAGCGGTCAGCGGCGAGCGGTCAGCGGCGAGCGGTCAGCGGTGAGCGGTCAACGGTGAGCGGTC
>CBFGYX010000136.1:0-5301 GCA_965653075.1 uncultured bacterium | reverse complement strand
CCTTCCGATCTTCCGCCCATCCGGGCCTTCCGTTCAGTAAACCATGATCCACATGCCCCAACTCATCATCGACTGCCGCGGTAAGCGTCTCGACTGCCGGCCGGGTCATGGCCCGCACGTGATGGGCATCCTCAACGTAACACCGGACTCGTTTTCAGACGGCGGCGACTATCTCGATCTGGATGCTTCACTCCGCCGCGTAGAAGAAATGGCCGAGCAGGGCGCTTCGATCATCGACATCGGCGGCGAGTCGACGCGTCCGACGGGTGCGGCATACGGCAAAGGCGCGGCGGCCGTCGATGAGGGCGAGGAGCTTAGACGCACCCTGCCCGTGGTGCGGGCGGTAGCAAGGCACTTCCCCGACCTCATCATCTCCATCGACACCTATAAACCCGTCGTGGCGGCAGAAGCGCTCGATGCCGGCGCCCACATCATAAACGACGTCACCGGACTGCGGCTCTACCCCGAGACGGCGCGCATCGCAGCCGATGCAGGCGCTGCGCTCGTCGTGATGCACTCGCTCGGCACACCCGGCAGCCTCCCGCACGATCATCGCTATGTCGATGTCGTGGGCGACGTCAAGGCATCACTCGGTGCATCGGTTCGCGTCGCCGAAGAAGCAGGCGTCGAATCGATCGTCGTGGATGCAGGATTTGGATTCGGGAAATCGACGGAGGACAACCTCGCGATCATCCGCCACACAGACACGTTTGCCAAGCTGGGGCGGCCCGTTCTGGTGGGCATTTCCCGCAAAACTACCATCGGCCGCATGCTGGGCTCAGAGGAGAACCCGAGACCCGTACAGGATCGACTCTTCGGCACCCTCGGCGCGACCGCCGTCGCTGTTTTACGGGGCGCATCGATCGTCCGCACCCACGATGTACGCGAAACGTCCGATTTTCTCGCTGTATTGAAGGCAGTGGCTCATGAACGGACGTCTTGACTCGCCGCTACACCGTACCTTCCGTCGCGTAGCATCCCTCCCCTCCCCCATCTCAATCGGCATCACGCGTAGACCGGTTCGTTGACGATCATCCCCTGGATCATACCGATTCGCCTGGTCGATCTGCTCGAGATCGGCATCTTTGCGTACATCCTTTACAGGCTGTACCAGATGATGCGTGGCACACTGGCGGTACAGATCTTCCTGGGCGTTATGGCGCTCTACCTGGTTCAGGTAATCGTGACGGCGCTGGATATGCGGATGATGAGCTCGATCTTCAGCATCCTCGGGGAAGTTGCCGTGCTCGCGGTGATCATCCTGTTCCAGCCGGAGATCCGGCGATTGCTTCTCGTGATCGGCCAGAATCCGCTCGTGCGGCGGTTAATGAGTACGTCGGCCAAGGAGGAGATGATCGATGAGGTGACGAAAGCGGCCACGGAAATGAGCCGGCAGAAAATCGGCGCGCTGATCGTGTTCGAGCGGTCGACCGGGCTGCGGAATTACATCGAGACGGGAACGCAGGTCCACGCACGCGTCTCGGCGGATCTCCTCATCACCATTTTTTACGCGCAGAACCCGCTACACGACGGCGCCACCATCATCCATAACCGACGGATCGAGGCGGCACGCTGTATTCTGCCCGTCTCAAACAGTATGAAACTGAGCCCTCAACTGGGCCTCCGGCATCGCTCGGCGGTGGGCCTGACGGAGCAGACCGATGCGTTCGTTGTGGTCGTTTCCGAAGAGACGGGTATGATCTCGGTGAGTGAGGACGGGATCTTGCAGACGAACCTGACGCCTGATGAATTGCGCACGGAACTGACGGGCGCACTGACGCGGCAACCGGTCGACGAACAGAGCGAGTTCGCCACGCCCGAATGAACGATATGATCGACACCCGACGATATTCGCGCCGCCGCGCACGGCTGCTCGATCTGTTGCGCGAGAAAGGCATCGACGACCAGCGCGTGCTGCAGGCCGTGGCCGCCGTCCCGCGGCACGAGTTTATCGACCACGCCCTTCGCAGCCGCGCGTATGAAGACGAAGCGCTGCCCATCGGGCTCGGTCAGACCATTTCGCAGCCGTTCACGGTGGCATACCAGACGATGATGCTGGACGTCCGGCCCAACGACCGCGTCCTCGAGATAGGCACGGGCAGTGGCTACCAGGCGGCCGTACTCTGCGAGCTGGGTGCCCGGGTGTTCTCGATCGAGCGTCACCGGCCGTTGCTCGACCGCACGCGCAAGGTCCTGGACGCGCTGGGCTACCGGGCCGTGCTTCGCCATGGCGATGGATCGCTCGGGTGGCCGTCATACGCGCCGTTCGATGCGATCATCGTGACAGCGGCGGCGGCTCAGATTCCCAGGCCTTTACTCGAACAACTCCGGGTTCCTGAAGAAGGACGCCGCGGTGGGCTGCTTGTGGTGCCTGTCGGCTCGCCCGAAGGTCAGGTGATGAACCGGATCATGCGGACGGGCGAGGAGGAATATCAGCGCGAAGAGCTATCGGTCTTCCGCTTCGTTCCACTTGTTGGAAAAGGCGAAGGGTCGATGCAGCCCGATGGCGGATGAGCGGCCATTCTGAGGCCAATCAACCCTGCTCCTCCCCCATCCGATCGACACGCTCGACGATGCCGACGATGGTCGCATCCGTCGGCACGCGTTCCGGACGAAACGGGATGGCGGCTTCGCTGGATGTTGCGTAGATGACGGTGTCGCCGGGGCCGGCATCCATCGTATCGAGCGCGATGATCGGACGGCCGCGGTCCGTGCGATCGAACCGCATTGGCTGCAGCACCATCATCCGTTTGCCGTGCAGCCCCGGATCCTTCTGTGTGGCCCACATCGAGCCGATGACGCGAGCGAGGTTCATGCGGCGGCAAGCGAGGTCACGCCCTCGGCTGAGACACGCTCGTCGGGCACATCCACCTTGTCGACGATCGCCGTTATCACGGCATCGACCGGTTTGTTCTGCGTGAGCGCTGTCTGGCGCGCGCTCGAACCTTGAACCACCAGCACAATCTCGCCTACACCCGCACCCACACCGTCGACGGCGACAACAAAGTTAGACGTCGGCGACAAGTCGAGGCCGACTTCCTGAACAATCTGAAGCGTCATGCCACGCAACTGTTCGTCTTTCCGCGTTGCCCAGACGGTACCGATCACTCTTCCGAGAATCATGTCAGATCGTGCGTAAGTGGGAGATAATTCGTAAGTCGCGCCTGTAGCGTCTCCCTCCCTAACCACATTTCGTTACCGGAGGTTGCCGGCGACAGGTCGGCCGTTGAGGAAAGACGCCCCGGTCCGTTCAAACGGCACCTTGAAAAACTCCGCCACGGTAGCGGCGTGGTCGTTGAAGGTGTCTCTTGTGCCGATGTCGCGGCCCGCACCGCCATGATAATAAAGCACCGGAACGTACTCTCGGCTGTGGTCAGTGCCGGGTGTCGTGGGGTCGTTGCCATGATCGGCGGTGATGATCATCTGGCCGTCCTGGGGAAGAGCATCAAGGATCGACGGCACCGCCTGGTCGAATTCCTCCAGCGCCCGTGCAAAGCCCTCGACGTCGTTACGGTGGCCGAACTCCTGGTCAAAATCAACCAGATTGACCCAGATGAAGCGATCGGTACCGTCGTCTGCGCGTAGCTGCTCGAGCGTGCGGGCAATGCCGTCGGCGTTCGACTTGGTACTGACGATGCGGCTAAAGCCCACTCCGCCGAAGAGATCTCCGACCTTGCCAATACTGATCGTTTCGACGCCACGAGTAAGCAGCGCCTGCTGCAAGGTCTCGGCACGAGGCTCGACAGAATAATCTTTTCGGTTCGACGAGACACGCTCGTACGCACCTGAACTACCGACGAACGGCCGGGCGATGACGCGCCCCACAGCGTGTTCATCAATGCAGATACGATCTCGAGCGATCTCGCACATTCGGTAGAGCCGCTCGAGAGGAATCACCTCCTCGTGCGCCGCAATCTGAAAAACGCTGTCGGCGGAGGTATATACGATAGGATAGCCCGTCTTAACGTGCTCATCGCCGAGTTCAGCGACGATCTCCGTTCCTGATGCCGCGCGGTTCCCCAACACTCCGTCGACGCCGGCCAGGCTCTTGAACCGGCGGATGAGCTGATCAGGAAAGCCGTCGGGATATGTGGGGAAGGCACGCTCGAGACGGAGTCCGGCGAGCTCCCAGTGACCCGTCGTTGAGTCTTTTCCCGGCGAGACCGCCTTCATTCGGCCATAGTTGGCGGCGGGCTTTTCAGCGGGCGCAACTCCGTGGAGGGGCTCAATATTCCCCAGCCCAAGTCGCTGCAAATTCGGTAGATGCGGTGACGCCGCAGCACAGACATGACCGAGCGTATGGCTCGCTTCATCGCCGTAGCGCGCGGCATCCGGCTGTGCTCCAACACCTAAGCCGTCGAGTACGATCGTCAGGAAAAGCGCCACGTCGGACCTCGAATGTATCTAGAACTGGTGCGGGCGCGTCAGTCGAGTATCGTGCAGGTGCCCGTCTCGTAAGCTTCGCGCAGCGCCTCGGTCGCATCTTCGCGGAAGGATTCGGCCGACTCGTGCCGGTCTCGCATCACCGCGATGCCGATGCTCGTGCCGCCCTTCAGCGCGCCTCTGCCTGACTGAAGGCTCTGCTGCAGCGACTGCGCCCAATCCTCAACTTTCCCATCCTCACTATGGTGCAGTACGCCGTAGGTCAGCTCACCGAATCGCTCCACGCGATCGTCAGACGCAATTCTCAGCGCCGCCTCGAGCGCGCGCTCAGCCGCGGCCACAGCAATCCGCCCATCCGCAGCAATGGCCTCCGAATCATTCAAATGCACCAGCGCGAACATCAACGTCTTGCCGTCCTCCCTCGCTCTCGCCATCTCCTCTTCCACAATCTCGCGCCGCGGCTGCGGGACTTCCCCATCATCGAGTGAAGACTCGAGCTCGAGCATGTCCAGGATGGAGCGCAACACGCCGGCATACTGGGCCAGTATCGAGCGGCGGTAGGTCTCGTTAAGGTCCTCGTCGTTCATGCTGTCCGCCAGCAGAAAATGAACGGCCGATCCATCGGATGACGGCACGGCGGCCACTGCCACGTGCTTTACCTTGATCTGCTCGCGGTAATAGCCGAGGCTTGCCGGATCGAGACCCGAGCGCCCCACGGGCATCACCACCACCTCCTGACGCCCGGCACTCTGAAACAGCGGCTCGCGCGCGGTAAACTGCCCACCGCTGCGCGCATACGCGTTCTGGCTGACAATGGCTTCGATCTGATAATGCGGCTCGATGTCTTCCTGCTTCAACAGGCACACCGTCTGTGCTCCGATCGCCGCACGGAGCGATTGCAGATACGGCGCCAGCACC
>CBFGYX010000135.1:0-5322 GCA_965653075.1 uncultured bacterium | reverse complement strand
GGTCCAGGCGCTCCCCGACGGCGCATCACTGGATGATGTAACTGGGCACCTGATCTCAAGGTGATGACAGGGCTGGCTCAGGAAGGAGAAGGCATCTCACAAACGGCGGCTGAGGCTGGGCTCTTCCAGACCGCGCGAGGAACGCTCGTGGAACCGCGCCTGAAGTCATCTGGAGGCCACTAGCATTGCGGGGCCTCGGGGCAATGGCGTCCTACTACCAGGATGTCGTCCCGGAATTCGCTCCACTCGTTATTGTGGGAGCCTTCGAGGACGTTAAACACTTGAGCGACCTCCCACGGTCCGGCCGAATCGTGCCTGAGTTCGGCGATGAATCCATCCCGAGGTTGACTTACCGGCACGATCGGATAATCTATGTAGTGATCGCGGACACGGCTGAGATATTGACGGCGTACCATTCGGCTCGTCCGCTCATCTGACCTGTCAGACATCTGCAGGGTTGAGTGGCGCCATCAGATACACCGTCCGCCGTTCAAGAACCCACCGTCACCCCAGGTGTAGGACGGGCGGTTTGATCAGTTCATGGTCTGTGTGATGTCGCGTAGAGGAGAGGACGCCTCCGTCCGCTGGATATTATTGGCACTTTGGCTGCTCGTGTTTTCGTCGAGCAGTCAGGTGATCGTCGTGGCGCCAATCCTGCCGCGCATCGGTGAGGAGCTGTCGGTTGCGGTGGATCTGCAGGGTCTGCTCATCACGGCCTATGCGGTCTTTGTCGGACTCTCGGCGCTCATCACCGGCCCCGTATCCGACCGCATCGGCAGGCGGCGCATTCTTGTCTACGGCTCGACGGCGATGGCGGTGGCGCTGGGGCTCCACGCGCTGGCGTTCAACTTTAGCTCACTGCTCTTCTTTCGCGCCATTGCAGGCATCGCGGGTGGGATGCTGAGCGGAGGCGCCGTCGCATTCGTGGGCGACTACTTTCCGTACGAGCGCCGCGGGTGGGCCAACGGCTGGGTGATGAGTGGGATCGCCTTCGGCCAGATCCTCGGCGTGCCGATGGGGACGTTCCTGGCCGACATCATGGGCTTCCGATGGGCGTTTATCATGTTCGCGGCAACGATGGGCGTGGCGGCTGCGGTTATCTGGTGGATTCTGCCGCAGCCGAATGTTGAGTTTGATCGCTCGCGGCTCGACCTGAAGACCACGCTCAGCCGCTACGGCGAGCTATTCCGCCGGTCGGATACGGCGGCATCGTGCGCCGCCTACTTTTTTATGTTTTTCAGCATAGGTCTCTACATCACCTACCTGCCGACGTGGCTGGAAAACCGCCTTGCCGTCACAGGCACCGCCGTGGCGACGATGTTTCTGGTTGGCGGCGTGGCCAACGTCGTAACTGGTCCGATAGCTGGTCGTTTATCCGACACCATCGGCCGTAAGCCGCTTGTGGTGCTCTCGTGTACGGGAATGGGCGTCATCATGCTGCTGACGACACCGCTCGTGACATCGTTGCTCGCCGCGTATGTGATGTTTGCAGCCGCAATGGTGACGGTAGGCATGCGGATCAGTCCGTTGCAGTCGCTCTTGACGGCACTTGTCGCCGACAACAGACGCGGCACGTTGATGAGCCTGGCGGTGGCGTGCGGACAGGTTGGGATCGGCGTCGGAAGCTCGGTTGCCGGCCTCGTCTATGCGCGATTCGGGTATTTCAGCAATACGGTCGTCGGCGCAATTGCCATTTTGCTGATGGCGTTGCTGGTGTATCGCGTGATCCCTGAACCGACCGAATCGACGTCAATGCAATGAGTCCTCGTAGGTGAAAGACGAGCGGTATGGTTAATCGGGATTGTGGGCGGGGCGACGAATCGCGCCAAGGGACCGATCGCATAGATCAAGGCGCCGACAACGCATTGTGTTGAGTCGACCGACTACTTGCCGCCTAATTTCGCGCGCGGATCCGGGACGCAACATCGACGGCTGGGTCCCGTAGCCTTCGCCCAATTGTAGCCGCGCCGGCCCCATCGGTCTACGATTTTTTACAGGGCACGGATAATAAAACGAAGCCGGAATTGGTTTACCGGTCGCCTGGCGGACCGCAGCCGGCGCTTATCCGGCATGCTGGTTCGAATTGACTTTCCCACTTCTGTAGTTCACCCCCTACATGCTCAGATCGTCCATCTTTTTCGCTCTTATCGCTCTCCTATCGATTCCAGCGACGGCCCAGCAGTCTCCTGCCGGTGCACCACCAACGGCGATACGCGGCGAGGTAGTTGAAGCGGATTCACGTACACCACTCGCCGCCGCTACGGTTGCCGTCTGGAGGGATGAGGAGGACGTCCTCGCTACGGGAGCGGTGACCGACGTGAACGGCCGGTTCAACATCGAAGGGCTCATGCCGGGCGACTACTACGTGGTAATCAGTTTCGTCGGATACGAGACCGAACGTATTGAGGACGTCTCCCTAAGGCCGGGAAACTGGACCGCCGACCTGGGCACGATCGCGCTGATGGCGGAAGAGCTCGAGGTTGACGGCGTGGAGGTGACGGCCGAGCGCGACCTCGTGGAAATCGGCATCGACCGCACGACTTACAACGTGACGGATGACCCGGCGTCGGTGGGAGGTTCGGTGACGGATGTCCTGCAGAACATCCCATCGGTTGAAGTCGACGTCGACGGCAACGTGAGCTTGCGAGGAAGCCAGAACGTGGCCATCCACGTCAATGGGCGGCCGGTGCCGGTCACGGGCGACTTTCTGGCAACCTACCTTCAGCAGCTTCCGGCCGGCACCGTTGAGCGGGTGGAAGTCATTCCCAATCCATCAGCCCGGTACGACCCCGACGGGATGTCCGGCATCATCAACATCGTGATGCGCCAGGACGTCGAGCGCGGCCTCGGCGGCGGAATCAATATCGGCGCGGGCACGAACGACACCTACAACGCATCGGGCAATCTGTACTTCCAGCGCGGACGGCTCGAGACGACGCTTAGCTACGGCTTTCGATACAACAGCCGCGAGTCGACAGGCTACAACTTCCGCGAAAACCGGTTCGTCGAGCCCTATACGTATCTCGTGCAGGACAATGTGGACGACGGTGCTTTCTCATCCCATATGGTCAACGGATCGCTCGACTACAATATCTCGCAGCGCGATCGGCTTTCGCTCTCTGGGTCGATCGGTAACCGCGGCGGTGATGCTGAGGGGCGCGTTCTTTACGATGAACTCGGGGCCGATCGTGAGACAACGGCGATGCTCGAGCGCATGACGAACTCCGATAACGACGGACTCAACGGCGACATCGGCCTGGCCTATCGCCACACCGTACAGCCGTCGCGGCATGAGTTCTCGGCAGAAGTACGGTTTAGCCGCTTCGAGCGCGACGCTTCGTCGGTTTACCTGCAGAACTTGCTCGCGGGCACCAACCCGGGCTGGAGCCAGTCGCCTGAGCAGCGCACGTGGCTGACGGACGCCAACGATCGCCTGAGCTTTCAGGTGGATTTCGTGCGTCCAATCGGTGAGACCACGCGGATTGAACTCGGCGGCAAGAGCGACCTGCGCGGCGTCGACAACTCGTTCCGCTCGGAGTCCCGTCTTGCACCTGGCGACCCACTCGAAGTGGACGAAAACCTGACCAACGAGTTCGCCTTCGACGAGCAGGTGCACGCGGCGTACGGCATCGTAAATCAGTCCTTTGGCGACTTCGAGGCGCAGCTCGGCGTCCGTGCCGAGCAGGCACTCACCGAGTTCGAGCTTACCCGCACGGGCGAGAGCTTCGATAACAACTACTTCAGCGTTTTTCCGAGTGCGTTCCTGTCGTACTCGATCTCCGATGCCCAAACTCTGCGGGCCAGTTACAGCAAGCGCATAAACCGGCCGCATACGTTCGTGCTCAACCCGTTCACGAGCTACGAGGACCCACTCAACCTCAGCCGCGGTAATCCGTACCTTTCGCCGGAATACACGCACGCATTCGAGCTGGCATATACGCGTTTCTCCGGCGCCACGTCGTTCACCGTTACGCCGTACTTCCGCCGGACGGTTGATGTCATCCGCCAGTTCAAGGAGGTCGACGCCGAGGGAATCTCCGTGACCACGTTCCGTAACATGGCCACGAGCGATTCGTACGGCGCCGAAGCCATCGGCTCGCTGCGTGTGCCGGGCCTCTTCAATGCGTTCCTCAGCTTCAGCGCCTATCAGGTGACGACGGACGGGACCAACGTCGGCGCCGATGTGAGCAGCGATGCCTTCGGCTGGTCGGCGCGCGCCAACGCTACGTTTGAGATCCGGCCGGGCACCGACGTCCAGTTCTTTGCCTTCTATCGCTCGCCGATGGATATCGAACGCGGCCGCATCTCGTCGTTCTCGATGTCGACCATCGCGCTGCGCCAGAAGCTTTTCGACGACCGCGCCAACCTGAGCCTGCGCTTCGCCGACGTGTTCGACACCATGGGCTTCCGCTTTGAAACCACCGGGCCGAATTTTTATCAGGAGAGCGAGCGCGATTTCCAGTCACGCGGCATCTTCCTCGGCTTCACCTACAACTTCGGCCGCCAACCGCGCGTGCGCCCCGGCCGGATGCAGGACCAGGAAGCTATGGATCCGGGCATTGAGGTCGGCATCGACTGATGCAGCAATCAGTTGTCAGTTGTCAGTTTTTGGTCGTCTGTTATTAGATGTAATCAACCGCCTCTGCGTATCGATCGATGCCCACGCGCACCGTTCAGACCTTCGAGGTTCGTACACGCTGACCGGCCGTCTAACCGTCGCGCTTGAAAACCCCAGACGTCTAATCGCAGCGCATAGATCAGACCTCCGAGGTTTATCAAAGCGATGCTGCTGACCTACCGCGGCGGCTCGAAACCTCGGAGGTCCAGGAGTCACCCATGAAGCCGTCGACGCGCCTCGTGAACCCCTCAGCGTGACAATCGAACACCTCGATGCGGCATTTAAACCCCTCGGCGTGGCAAATAAACGCCTCGGTGTGGCATTTAAACCCCTCGGCGTCGCTAATAAACCCCTCGACGCGGCATTTAAAGCCCTCGACGTGACTATTAAACTCCTCGATGTCGCAATTAAACCTCTCGGTGTGGCAATTAAACCCCTCGACGTCGCAATTAATGCCCTCGATGCGGCATTTAAAGCCCTCGGCGTGACTTTTGAACCCCTCGGCGTCACTCATGAAGCCCTCGACGCGACACATGAACCCCTCGGCGTGAAGCTTCAGCACGTCATTAAGGGTCCATTCCCTCCATTTCCGAGTTCGAGTCGCGGCGCTTTCGGCGTTTAAGGCGGAAATATTCCTCTACGACCGACCAGAGGACCTCGGCCCTATCGAGCCCACCGACGCCTGCGCCAGGCACTCGAATTTG
>CBFGYX010000134.1:0-5395 GCA_965653075.1 uncultured bacterium | reverse complement strand
CTGGTAACTGACGATCGGGCCACTGCTGCCGGATATGTACGCGTATCACATCGTCGTCGACGGCGTTCAGATGGCGGATCCGA
This sequence comes from uncultured bacterium, assembly GCA_965653075.1. Lineage (GTDB taxonomy): Bacteria > Bacteroidota > Rhodothermia > Rhodothermales > CAZKDQ01 > CAZRTY01. The sequence goes on along the minus strand of CBFGYX010000134.1, from coordinate 5,312 downwards.
ATAACACCTACGCCGCGTTCACGGCGATGCCGCCGTACAGCCAGCTGGTCGTTCATGGCGACGGCCCGGCGTATTACGATGCGAAGGACGTGCCGCATGGAGGCGTCACGCGCCACGTGTACCGCTCGGATGTGACGGACGGCCAGCGGGAGATCTACGTTTACACGCCTCCCGGCTATGACGCGAACCGCCGGTACCCCGTTCTTTACCTCGTCGGCGGGAGCGGTGAGCTGCCTTCGAACTGGATCTACGACGGGCGGGTCAACTTCATCATGGACAACCTGCTCGCCGAAGGAAAGGCCGAGCCCATGATCATCGCGATTCCGAACAACCAGATCATCCACCGGAGTCATCCTCAGCACACCGAGCTGACGTTCGATCTTTTCGAGCAGGAGCTTCGGGACCATGTGGTTCCGCTGATCGATCGCGAGTACGCCACCATTCCGGCGCCGCAGGGCCGGGCGATAGGATGGTATGCGATGGCGCTTGTCGAAATTCTCGACGTGATGCCGGCTGCCGGCAAACATCACGACGAACTCATCGGCATCTTCGAGCGGCTGGTTGTAGCACTCGAGCATTTTCAGGATGAGGAAACCGGCCTCTGGTACCAGGTGGTCGATCTGGGCCATCGCGAGGGCAACTACCTCGAAGCCTCGGCTTCGGCGATGTACGTCTACGCCATCGCCAAAGGCGTTAACGACGGCCGCATCGATCCGTCATACATGCGCGTTGCCGAGCGTGGCTACGACGGCATCATCGAACATCTGGTGACCTTAGATGACGACGGGGAGGTCCATCTCAACCAGGTATGCGGCGTTGCCGGCCTCGGCGGGCGCCCATACCGCGATGGTTCATACGAGTACTACATCAACGAAGTCATCCGTAGTAACGACCCCAAGGGTACCGGACCGTTCATCAAAGCGAGCCTCGAGCTCAACCGGTAGACGCCACGGCATCAGGCCAGAATGCTACCCGGCTATCGCCCCGTAACTTCCTCCTTTGTGGAGCTATCCCGCCTTCCGAAGTGCCTCGGCGAAGGCGTCGGGAAGAGGGCTTTCCTCCACGGCACTCGCCGCGCGTTCGACATCGTATTCCACCCGCACGAACGCCACCTCGACCGGCTCCTCACGTTCCGGGTCGATGTCGAGGATCACGTAACCTGCTCGCGGGTCGCCATCCTTCGGCTTGCCGACGGAGCCGGTGTTGATGGCGTAACGAATTCCCCATCGACCTGCCTCATCCTCGACGGCACGGTGAAACGGCTTGTGCGTGTGGCCGAAACACATCACGTCGCAGTCCTCGGCCCTCATCATCCGCAGAAAGCTCGCGTCCGGCCGGTCCTCGAAGAGGTACTCGTTGATCCGGCGCGGACTGCCGTGGACGAGCAGCAGGTGTAACGGCTTTGCATCCTTTCGTCTTCCGGCCTGGAACGTGAGGCGAAGATGCCGCGGGAGGCTTCGCAGGTAGGCGCGTTGCTCTTCGCCAATCACGCCGTTCGTGTACGAGATGCTCTCCACGCCTCGCGCCTCGTCCTCCGGCGTCTTGTAGGCGCAGCCGCAATCGTCGGAGTTGAGCCCGACGCCCTCGTCGTAGTTGCCGGCGATGGTCGGGATGCGCCGTTCGCGGAGGATGTTCACGACTTCCTTCGGCCACACATTGTATCCCACGAGATCGCCCAGACAGTAGACGGCATCGGGACGTCGCCGGTCGATGTCGTCCAGCACGGCCTCGAGGGCCGGGAGGTTCGCGTGGATGTCGGAGATGAGGGCGATGGTCATCAGAGGGGCGAAGCTCAGGTTGTGAAGAGGGAAGAAGTGCGAGTTCTATTGTGAGGGAATGTTCTCCACATAAAGCGTCCGCATCCTGAACATCTGGTCCAGGCCGATTCGGATCGGAATCCCGAGGTCATCGATCAATCCGCGCTCGGCGTGGAGCGACAGTCCGTCGATGTGGCGGTGTTCGAAGTCGTCGTCCGAACGGGGCTCGCCGATTTCTGCCATCACCAGCTCGGCGCGCCCTCCGCAGCAGCCGAGCTTCACGGTCGAGCGGAGCACGACACTTCCGCCCTTCTCGCGAATGAAGGCCGCTGCCTCCGGCGTGACATCGATCGATGTGGGAAGCATCCTGGTCATCAGGCGGTTGCCGCTCGTAGCGCGAACCGGTTGCGCGTACGGTTGGCGATGCGTACCAGGCCGAGCATCAGCGGCACTTCCACGAGCACGCCGACGACTGTCGCCAGAGCCGCGCCGGAGGTCACGCCGAAGAGCACGATCGCGGTGGCAACCGCCAGTTCGAAGAAGTTGGAGGCACCAATCAAACCGGCCGGTGCCGCCACATTGTGCGGGACGCGCCAGGCATACGCCCATCCATACGCGATCGCGAAGATGAAGAATGTCTGGATGGTGAGGGGCACGGCAATCAGCGCGATGTGCAGCGGATTACCCAGAATCATCTCCCCCTGAAAAGAAAAAAGCAGCACCAGCGTCAGCAGCAATCCGATCATCGTGACGGGCCCGAATCGCGGCAGGAAAACCGTGTCGAACCACACAGCGCCCTTCCGCCTGATGACCGCCAGCCGAACCGCGTACCCGGCCGCCAGCGGGATCACTATATAGAGAAGGACCGACAGCAGCAGTGTATCCCACGGCACGATCACGTTGGAGATGCCGAGCAGCAGCGCCACGATCGGCGCGAAGGCGAACAGCATGACGAGGTTGTTCACGGCCACCTGGACGAGCGTGTACGCCGGGTCGCCCCGGGTCAGATAGCTCCACACGAACACCATGGCCGTACACGGCGCGGCGCCCAGCAGAATCGCGCCGGCCACATACTCAGTCGCAAGACTTCCCTCGATCCACGGCGCGAAGATCACCTGGAGGAAAAGCCAGGCAAAGAAGAACATCGTGAACGGCTTGATGAGCCAGTTCGCAACGAGCGTCACCACGAGCCCCTTCGGCTGCCGCCGCACGCCGAGGACGCTCTTGAAGTCGATCTGGAGCATCATCGGGAAGATCATCGCCCAGATGAGGACCGCGATCGGGAGGTTCATCTGCGCCACGTTCATCTGCCCGAGCACGTCGGGGACGGCCGGAATGAATTGCCCGACCATCACCCCGGCGGCGATGCATAGCGCCACCCAGAGGCTCAAATAGCGGGCGAAAACGCCAAGGCCCTGCTTGCGCTCTTCTGTGGAATCCGGGGCGAACTCGTCGCCCGTCTCACGCGCCGGAGGGGCGTCGGTCAGTGTACCTGGCTCCATGATCCACTGGTTTGTGGGTGAGGAAGTTGTAGTTGATGCGGCTTGAGGGTCGCCGTCAGCAGCACGTCGCAGGGCCGCCCTCGATGGCGCCGAAAAATGCCTCGATGCGGTGCTTCGCGTCGCTGACCGTAACCGGATTGATGCAGTAGCAGGACGTAAGCCCGCGCTTCGTAACCGTGACGAGGCCGGCTTCTCTCAACACTTTCAGGTGCTGGGAAACCGTCGCCTGCGCGAGCGGCAGCTCGGCCACAATGTCCCCGCAAATGCAGGAGTCCAGTGACGCCAGATGTTTCAGAATTGCCAGCCGCGCCGGGTGGGAAAGAGCCCGGGCGAGCTCAGTCAGCGTGGTCAGGTCTACGTCGAAGTCGTCGGTTGTTGCCTGCATCGTGCAAAATATATCGTTTATCGTGAATGTACGATATAATGGCGTGTATAATGTCGGAGGTAGGTTTCCCGTGTGGAGAGTTTCTTGAAATCGTTGTGTATAGGCCGGATCGGTCGCTGGATGGGCGGTGGCATGATAGCTCATCGGCGGACTTCTGTAGATAAAGTCAACTGATGTCGTTATGCTCGCGAGGCGCATCACGGATGAGCCATTGTCGACCTGGTAAAGCCGACTTGCCTGCGACGGCGCCGTGCAGGGTATGATTCCCGGCATCACCCCGTCTGTCAGCTCTCCGTCACCCCCAACATCATCCCCGCAATTGCACACATGACGAAGTTTCCAAAGGCGGTATCGCTTTCCGTTGCGCTGGCCATAATCACGTCTGCGGCGGCATTCGGTCAGCAGGCCAACGTCAACCTCGACTACAATCCGCAAAAGGATATCGAGGGCCTTACGCCGTTCAGCGCCCGGGTGAACTCTCCTGAGGTCCATGACGACCGCACCGTCACCTTCCGAATCGATGCGCCGAATGTAAGCAGCGTTGTGCTGCCGCCCGGGGCTATTCACACGGCCAACGATCTGGGGAACGAGCCGCTCGCGTTCGAACGAAAAGATGAGGGGATCTGGGAGCTGACCATCGGGCCACTGCTACCGGATATGTACGCGTATCACATCGTGGTCGACGGCGTGCAGATGGCGGATCCAAATAATACCTACGCCGCCTTCACTGCAATGCCGCCGTATAGCCAGCTGGTTGTTCACGGCGACGGACCGTCGTATTACGACGCGAAGGACGTGCCGCACGGAGCCGTTACGCGTCATGTGTACCGCTCAGATGTGACGGACGGACAGCGCGAGATCTACGTTTACACGCCTCCAGGCTACGATGCGAGCCGCCGGTATCCTGTTCTTTACCTCGTCGGCGGAAGCGGTGAATTGCCGTCCAACTGGGTCTACGACGGCCGGGTCAACTTCATCATGGACAACCTTCTCGCCGAAGGGAAAGCCGAGCCGATGATCATTGCGATCCCGAATAACCAGATCATCCACCGGAACCATCCGCAGCATACCGAACTGACCTTCGATCTCTTCGAACAGGAGCTTAGAAACCATGTGATACCACTGATCGACCGCGAATACGCCACGATCCCAACGCCGCAAGGCCGGGCGATATCTGGCCTGTCGATGGGAGGTCGCCATGCCATGTTCATCGGCTTCCGGTCGCTCGATCTGTTCGCGAACTTCGGCATTTTGAGCGCAGGAGACGTGGAAGCGGAGACGTCGCTTGAATCATTTCTGACGGATCCCGACGTGAATGAGAAGGTCGATTACTTATTCGTGGGGCAGGGCACCAAAGAGGCGCATGGCTTCTTCAACCGGCGGGTTGCGGCGCTCATCGAAGCCCTCGAGGCGCACGGTATCGAGCATGAGTACTATGAAGGCGGCCATGGCGGGCACGACTGGAGCACGTGGCGTCATCTTCTGTACGAGCGGTTCCTGCCGAACCTGTGGAGGGAGGGGGATTGAGGTTTTTGGTTTTTGGTTTTTGGTTGTTGGTTTGTGGTGATTGGTTGTTCGTGACGATGGACTACTCGGACGGCCGAAATTGGACGATGAAGACGCGCGCCTGAGGATCTACAGACGGTTTTGTCTTCGTTTATCATGTCC
>CBFGYX010000133.1:0-5416 GCA_965653075.1 uncultured bacterium | reverse complement strand
GGTCCATCCGCAGTGTATCGCGCTGCAACTCACCATCGATGCGGATCGACTTTCCGGCCGGCAGGAAACGCGGTGCCCATTCTGTCTCGGCGGCTACCTCGAACGTACGGGCGTAGAGCTCGCGGTCGAGCCCGCCCGTGCCGTCGTCTCCCGCGATGCGGATCGTCCAGGTGCCGAAATCCGCTTCCGTGATCTGCGGTCCGAACGGCCAGTAATAATACCAGATGCCATAGCCGCTTTTCTGGCTCAGGCTTGCATCGAAAGACCGGAGGGCTGTACCGTCGGGTTTGAGGACACTGATCTTGAGCCGATCGCCCTCCTGGTTCTGCGTCTGAAACCACATGACGAGGCCCGGTTGGTCGGCGCCGAACACGACGGGCTCGGCCAGCCGTTCGAGAAACGCAGCCCAATCGAACACGTTGGGGTCGCCGCCCATCGAAGCAAACGTGGCCACACCTACGTCATAAACTTTCAGTCGATCGAGACCTACGTACTCCGGTTGATCGATCCACAGGCTCGCACCAGAATGGGCGCTACCTTCGAACGGGTCTATGAATATCAAGTCGGTGGCATTCCGCACTTCAAAGTGGAGATGCGGAAGGTCGGAGAAACCGGAGCTGCCCACATATCCGAGGAACTGACCGGCTTCAACCTCTTCACCCGGCTCGACGGTGGTCGAGTTCCTCCGGAAGTGGAAGTACGCACTCTGGATACCATCCCCGTGTTCGATGACGGCGCCGTTCATGAGACTCGCGACGTCGGGATTCCACGCCGTGTTTCGGTCGAAATTGTCGTAGGCCGTAGCGGCTACGGTCCCCGACGCGGCCGCGTAGACGGGCACACCCCGATCCATCTCACGGAAATTGCGGATGGCAAGGTCCACGCCGGCGTGGCCGTTATAGGTGTGTTGATAGCCCATGTAATCTCTCAAACCCGACGTCGTGTCGTGGTCCATATATCCCGTGAGGATATGGTCGTGATCGATCTCGCCAGGCATCGGCCAGATGAAGCTGAGCTCCGACAGCGCGCTGTGCTTCCGAGCCGCCGGGCGCGACACGGCACCCGGCGCAAAGTTCTCCGGCGCCACCCACGTTCCTTCTGTGACGGAAGGGGCGACAGGTCGAGGCGGCTCCGGCGTGTCCTGGGCAGTTGCGGTGGCACTCACGAATGTGATGAGCACCAGCGTGGTAGCGAGTGTCTGAAGACGGTACATGGTCTTGATCGGACGAGTGGCTGAAAGGTGTCGGCGCCGGCAAGGACCACGACTGCCCGTCAACTGGAACTGCGCGACGGCGAGGTGGGCCCTTCTATTATGAAGTACGCGGTGTCGAGAAGGATCTCATCATCAGTCCGTCATTTTCCATCACCTCAATTCCGTTCATCCTCATGTCCGCTGATGGCAGCATTCCCCAGGATATCCCGGCGACAACTCGGGAAAGTTTCGAAAGAGTTTCGGCAGATCATTGCTGCCCACGGCATTCTAGAACCCGCATGATTTTAAGACTCGCATGAAGTAACGCCGCGTGTACAGCCGTCATCTATGTTAGCTCGATGGAGTGATACCATGGTTCGTTTATATCAGGTGGTCGGATTCGCCGTCGCGATTGGTCTTTTGTCCGGATGTGATGGTCAGGAAGGAACGGCGAACGGGATGGTATCCCAGCCTGATACGTCGGCCGCACCCACGGGCCTCCCCTTCGCTGTTCAGGAAGTCATGCAGTTCGACTATCCCTGGGCAATGACTTTCCTTCCGGACGGGCGTCTGCTCATCACCGAGATGACGGGCGATCTTCACCTCTTCGACGTCGAGAACGACAGCGCCGTGACCATTGATGGCGTGCCGGAGGTGGTCCATGTTGAACAGGGCGGCCTCGGCGATGTGGTTCTGCACCCTGATTTCGAGAGTAACGGGATCGTTTATATCAGCTTCGTAGAGCGCGGAGACGATGGCCTACTGGGCGCTGCCGTCGCAAGGGCGAATCTGGAACTGGATGACAACGGCGGCGGATCGCTCGATAATGTTGAAGTGATCTGGCGTCAGGTGCCGAAGACGTCCGACGAAGGACACTTCGGCTACCGCATCGCATTCGATTCCGACGGCATGCTGTGGATCAGCTCGAGCGATCGACGTGAATTTGATCCGGCGCAGGAAATGGATACTAATCTCGGCAAGATGGTCCGCCTGCACGACGACGGCAGCGTGCCTGACGACAATCCGTTTGTGGACCAGGGCGAGATTGCGGCGCAGATCTGGTCGCTCGGGCACCGCAACATTCTGGGCCTCGCGTTCGATTCAGCCGGGCGGTTATGGGCACACGAGATGGGACCCAAGGGCGGCGACGAGCTCAACCTCATCGAGCGCGGCGCCAACTACGGCTACCCGATCGTCTCAGATGGGAATCACTACGACGATACGCCCATCCCCGACCATTCGACACGGCCGGAGTTCACCGCGCCCGTCATCAGTTGGACCCCCGTGATCTCGCCTGCGGGCTTAATTATCTACGACGGAAACATGTTCTCCGATTGGAACGGCAGCGGATTAATCGGAGGCCTTTCGTCGATGGCACTCGTGCGGGTAGAGTTTGATGGAGATGATGCCCGCGAAGCCGAGCGCTTCGAGATGCAACGCCGCATCCGTGAAGTTGAGCAAGGACCTGACGGTGCAATCTGGTTGCTCGAAGACGGCACCCGCGAAGGCTCCGGGATGCTCTTGAAGCTGACACCGCAGTGACGCAGATAGCATGGTCCCCATCGCTGATTCGCCCGAATCCGTGCCCGCACAGAACGCTCGGAGCTGCTGCTATTCGCTGCTTAATGCGACGGTCGGGCGGTTCACGTAGTCGGCCATACGTTCGGCGGCTGCAACGGTGGCTGAGTGTTCATCACCGAAAGCGCGTTGAAGCGATGCATGCGATGCCACAATGAGCGACTCGGCCTGGGCGATGTTGCCCGACCTTGCAAGCGCCTCACCGTACACACTGCTTGTAGCCGCTCGCTCGGGGTTGTCTTCGTCCAGGAGCGCGACGCGTAAGTCGTACGCTTCTTTTAGAATAGGCAGCGCCTCGTGATCGCGGTTTAGCGCCAGCAATGTTGTGCCGAGATTGTGCAGGCCATAGCCGAGGTACGGATGCCCCGGCGGCAGGCCGGCTCTCCATGTTGCTACGGCGCGCTGGTACGAATCCAGCGCGCGATCAAGATTCCCCTCGGCCTTTAGCCGAGCCCCCATGTTATTGTACAGGATGCCCACGACCGTATGGTCCTCGCCATAGACCTCAATATTGATGTCGATAGCCGCGCGTTGAAGTGAATCCGCGCGCTCGAAGTTGCCAAGCTGCGTTTCGACGGACGCAAGGTTCGACATGGCGTAAGCTACATCCGGATGACGCTCGCCCCTGATTCTGCGGTAGAGCTCAAGGGCCTGGGTATGAAGCTGATGCGCCTCATCGTAGTCTTCGAGGTCGTCGCGGATGATGGCAATGTGGCTGAGGAGCTGTGGGATCTCGGGGCTCAAATCGCCATATGCGACGCGCTGGATAGCAAGCGAGCGCCGGTACAGTCCCTCGGCTTCGGCGGTGCGGCCCTGATCGGCCCGAAGGACGGCAATATGAGCAAGGGCCACAGCCACGTTCAGGCTGTCGGGCGTGTCGGTTGCCTGGTGAATGTCGAGCGACCGTGTGAAGAACTCATCGGCACCTTCGTAGTCGCCGCTCTCCCATTTGATGGCGCCGAGTTCCCCGTAGCGGATTCCCACCCGGCGGTGGCGGGGGCCATACCGTGCGATATCTCGTTCAAGCGCATCGGTCATCATCGAATCAGCAACATGATAATCGCCGAGGCGCCGGTGGAGGCTGCCGAGTGTAGCCAAAGCATCGACGTATAGATCGCCGTCGCGGTGATCGCGGACGAGTTCGAGGGCGTGGCCGAGGTGCTCCTTGGCTTCGTCGTACATGCCGAGTTCCATATACGAGGTGCCGAGCGTGTAGCGGAGCGGGCCTTCGAGATCAGGTCGGTCGGCGAATCGGGTCGGCAACATGGCGCCGGCGCGTTCGAGAAGGTCGGCTACGCGCACGTCGGGGCCGTCTGCATAGGGATCGGCCGACGCCAGCATCTCCCTCAGAAACTCGTTCACCACATCGGCACGCTCGCGCGCAGCATTCGCTACACGCGTCTGCGTGATGGATACCACGAGACCGACGATCAAGGCGATGATGACGACGGCAGCCGCGGAAACGGGAAGGGTGTGTCGGCGGACGAACTTCCGGATTCGATAAAAGGGTGAATCCGGCCGGGCCTCTACCGGCAATCCGGACAGGTGCCGCCTCAGGTCGTCTGCCAGTTGTGCGGCACCGGCATAGCGCCGCTCCGGCTCCTTGCTGAGTGCCTTGAGAATGATGGTATCGAGATCACCACGAAGTCGGCGCGCCGTCCGAAGCGGAGTCTCATCATCCGTCGTTCCCGCACTCTTCTGTTTCACGGCCGTACTCGGACGCACCGGCACCGTCCGACAGATCGTCTCTTCTATCCCACTGGGCGTGCGAGACGTGATATCGTACGGGCGTTCCCTTGTCAGCAGCTCATAAAGCACCACGCCGAGTGAATAGACGTCGGTAGCCGTCGTGACGGCTTCACCTTTGACCTGCTCAGGCGCGGCGTACTCAGGCGTCACGAGGACCCCGCCCAACGCCCGCGTCACCGGCATCCCATCATCACCCGCATCATCATCAGAGAGCATCTTGGCGATGCCGAAATCCAGCAACTTCACCCCGCCGCTATCGGTGACGAGAATATTTGAAGGCTTAAGATCGCGGTGAACGATAAGATTCTGATGGGCAAATCCGACGGCATCACATATCGTCAGGAAAAGCCGCAGCCGCTGGTCAACATCGAGATTCTTCGCGTTGCAGTGGTCTACCACCGTAGCCGCATCTACGTATTCCATGACGAGGTACGGCTGGTCGTTCTCAGACACGCCGCCGTCGTAGATGCGTGCAATGTTGGGGTGATTGAGGCGCGCGAGAATCCGCCTCTCCGTATCGAAGCGCGTGCGGTACTCGTCGTGCATACAGGTGGCGTGCATGAACTTGACGGCCACCTCCTGCTCGTAGACTCCATCGGCACGTTCGGCAAGCCATACGCTGCCCATCCCACCCTGTCCGATTTCACGGATCAGACGATAAGGGCCTACTTGCTTCGACGGTGCAATCTGCGGGAACGCCCCTTCCACCAGATCGAGCGCACCACGTTCAAACCGCTCCGTTGCCTGGGCCCTGTAGTACGACCGAAGCAGCTGATCAACTTCGAGCCGAAGCTGTTCGTCTCCCGCACAGGCCTCGTCGAGAAAGGCCTCGCGATCGACCTCTGAACGTTCGAGCGCCTCGCCGAGCAGGTTTGAAAGCAAGCTCCAACGTTCCGG
>CBFGYX010000132.1:0-5428 GCA_965653075.1 uncultured bacterium | reverse complement strand
GACCGCATGCAGCTTGGTCACATACTCGGCCACCGCCATCAACTGCGGAACCGGCTCAAACGGCTTCCCCAGGTAATCCTGATCAAGGCCGGCTACAATAACACGCTTACCCTGCCGAGCCAGCGTCTGGCAAACATCCACGAGTTCGATGTCGAAAAACTGGGCCTCGTCGATCCCAACAACGTCGGCATCGTCGGCAAGGAGGAGGATCTGCGTGGCGGTGTTTACTGCCGTCGACGAAAGCACGTTTTCATCGTGGGAGACAACTTCATCCACGGCAAACCGCAGGTCGATCGACGGCTTGAAAATCTCGACGTGTTGCCGCGCGATGCGCGCGCGTTTCAGCCTCCGGATGAGCTCTTCGGTCTTCCCGCTGAACATCGAACCGCAGACGACCTCGATCCATCCGGTGGCACGCGATCGATCAAAAACTAATGGTTCCATCCGTTAAACGGGCGGGGCGTGGAGGCGGTAAGGGTGTCGTGGAGGATACGGAATCCAATCGTCAGCATCCGTGAATGAAGCTCATAGTGAGCGCACGCGATAGGCGTCGACCCAGCCCTGGCGCCCATCCGCCTCAACGAGCAGACGCGGCCCCCGACGGTCGATCACACGCACGATCGATCCTTCCGATATGTCGAAACCCGAGCGGTCAAGTCCGTCATGCGTGGCGAATGCCGGCGCGGGGCCTCGCGTGAGAATGTCGACGCCGCTAAAACCTCGGGCCGACGCGATGAGCGCAATCCCTGCGACAAGGACTCCAGCGATGAGCAAGCCGGCTGAAATCAGCCCGGGGCCTCCACGGCTTCTGATGGTGACGGCAGCGGCTCCAATGATCAAAAGGAAGGAGCCGAGCCAGGCAATCCGAACCAGGAGTAAGTAACGAGGGGACGGTACGGGTGGGATGAATTCCGCGCCCTGGAGGTAGTGCATATTTTGTCGCACCTCATGAAGGGACGGGTCGAGCCGCAATGCCTGCATGAAGTGGTAGAACGCATCGCCCGTACGGCCGAGCTGGTAATATGAGCTTCCGAGGTTCAGGTGTAGCGGGGCGCTCTCGGCGCCTGAATCCAGAATCCTGAGATATTCGGATGCAGCGTCCGACCACCGGCCTTGCTCATACAGGGCATTGGCGCCGGTGAAAAGCTGATCAGCGTCTTGCGCGCGTACCTCACCCGGCACCAACACCACCACGAGCACGAGCAACATCACCAGGCGCCTCATCCGTCCAGCGCCTCCACACACGTCGACAGTTTTTTATGTATACGCGCCAATTCATTCCCTGACAAGTGACCCGGCATGAACTGCACGTCCTCGATAGCTTGTATTGCCTCCGCCAACGGCTCATTGACGGCGGCCGGTGCTGCCGATGCCTGGATCTTGTTTCGCAAGGCGTATAAAGACGCCGAAGAGGCGCTGGAGCCCACAAGTGCCGATGTGATCGACCGTGCAAGCTGTTCATACGCACGCAATTTCTGGGGGGACGTGGATGGGATGTCTCCAAGACGGCGCAGCTCGGAACGCCAGCCTGCGATGCGACGGCGATTGGTGCTGCGGCGGCGCTTGTCGGACCGGGCGGCATCTACGCGGCGGATGCCCGGCATCAACAACCACGCGAGCGCGGCAAGTCCGAATGGAGCATAGGCCCACGGACGGCGATGCAGCGGGGGAGGTGCCGGCTCGAACGCACCGTCGTGCCGGATGGGTGCCAATGCGATGACCTGTTGCTCGGTGGTCTCGTCCTCGCCTCCTTCAACGATAACGAGAATCGAGGGCGACTCGATCGTCCTGTATGTTTCAGACGCCGGGTCGAAGTAGGCGAATGACATGCCGGGAAGCATTGCGTTGCCTGCGCGCCGGGGCACCGACGAATACTGGAACGCGATGTCGCCCCGCAGCGCTCGCCCCGAGCGATCGATGCGATCGGCCACCCGAGGCGGGAAGACGTCGAAGTCATCTGTCTCGGGTACAGGCGGCGGTTCGATCATCGCAAGGTTGCCCGTTCCCTGGATGTTGATCCGCCGATGCACGGCCTCACCCTGCGAGACGCGCGGAGAGCTCGTCCTAAAGTTGACATCGAAGTCGCCCACGGCACCGGTGAAGCCCGGTGGCGCGCCGGCCGGCAGCGGCCGGACGTCAATTTGAATCGGGGGAGACTCGAGCTCGATGTTTCGATAGCGGTTGCCGAAGGCGAAGAACGAGTCGAAGAAGTCGCTGCCATGTCGAGGCCGCACCTCGGTTTCAATCCGCAGCGGGTCAACCGACAGGCGGCCTGACCGCGTCGGAAACATGGCAACGCGTTTCAGCAGGATTGAATTGTATACAATGTTGTCAACCAGCCTCCGGTCGGGTGCGGGCCTCAGATCCACATCCAGTTCCTCTCGCCAGAAGCCCGGCGCATCCCACGATCCCGCGAGCCGGCTTTGCCGGAGCTGGACGCCGCTGCGGAAGAAGAGGCGGTATTCAACCGTGACCTGCTCATGCACGAAAGCGGTCTCGCGGTCGGGCGTGGCGGCGATGAAAATGTCGCGGCCGGTGGTGATGCCCGGCCCGGCGGCCGGCGCCGAGCGGTTTGAGGTGACGCTTACCTGATGCTCGGCCGTGTGCAACCGCTGCCCATTGACGGTGACTTCGACGCCGGAGATCGTGGCTGTGCCCGTAGACACGGGCTCGTATATCCACGAAAACTCGACGGCACCCGCCGTCTCCGTACGCCGTGCCGGCCGGCGCGGTACAAGGCCGGTGGTAAGCGGTGAGCGCGGGTCGCGGATGGTCTCCGGCGCGGCGCCGGTCACCCGTACCGTCAACTCTACCCGCTCATGCAGGGCGATCTCGCGCTGACTCAGCCGGCTCTCCACACGAACTTGAGCCTCCGCCGGCACGGCCATTGCCGAGAGCAACACCAGCAGAAGAACCCCGATATGGACGTGGGTCAACCTCACCAATCTTTCTCCACTCTGCGCGGGATGGCGGGCGCGCGCTGGACCTCACGCATCAGCTGGCCTTCCGAGCGCTGTAGTGCGTTCAGGATCTGCTCAGCCTCCTCTTCCGTCATCATAGTCGGCTCGGTTTGCGGCATCTCTGGAGGTGCATCTTCCGGCAGACCGTCACCTTCCACGTCGTGAGGCGGCGCATCCGTTGGATCGCTGTCGCCCGGTTCGTGCGAAGGCGCGCCTTCCTCGCCTGAGTGGTCGTCTGGGGATCCGTCGGATCCCTCTTGGCCGCTATCGTCGGCATCGTCGTTCCCATCCGACTCGTCCTGGCCGTCGTGCATGGAATCCTGCTCCTCGTCGTCGGGCGGCGGTGCCATCCGCCGGGCGTACTCGTAGTTAATGCGCGCATCTTCATCGCCCGGATCGGCACGGAGCGCATGACGAAAAAGATCGGCCGCCTCGGCGTAGCTGCCTGCCGCCATCGCTGCATTACCGGCATTGTAGGCGGCACGCGCGCGTTCAGGGCCGTCGGGCGCCAGGTTCGCGGCGCGCTCAAAGCCGATGCGCGCGTCTTCAAAATTCCCTGATCGGTACAGCGCCGCGGCCAGGTTGTGCTCAAGTGCGAAGCGATGATCGGGCGACAGATCGGGGGCGCGGGTCAGGGCCCTGCGATATGCTTCTTCGGCACGAGCGTAATCGCCGTCGCCGTAGGCACGGTTGCCCTTCAGCACGTCACCGCCGAGGATCCCGGTCACGAGGAGCAATATGACGATCAGTCCGCGCATCACGTGGATTCACCCCGCCGTCGTCGAGGCCCTGCAAATGCTTCCATCCCCAATAATATCAGTGCAAGCATAAGAGGCCATTGATAACGTTCGATATAGTCCTCATAAGTCGTTGTCTGGAGGGAAGTTCGCTGCAATTGATTGAGTGTGGGCAGGAACTGGTCAACCGTGCTTCTTGATATGCCTATCTCAAAGTAATGGTCGGGTGCGGCCAGGCGTTGCAGGCTCTCGCGCTCGAGCCGCGTCAAGACGACCTCGCCCGACCGGTCGCGGCGATATTCGACCACGCCGCCTGCCCGCCTCATCGGGATGCGCGCGCCCGCGTCGTCGCCAATGCCGATAGCGAAAACGGCGATGCCGACGCGCTCCATGCGGCGGAGCTCGGTGCTGAGGTCGGCGGTGTGGTTCTCGCCGTCCGAGACGATGAGGATGGCCCGGGATCTATCGGCACCATCGGCATCATCGGTAAACGCCCGCTGGGCCGCGAGGAGCATGTTTCCGTAATCCGTCCCCGGCGTCGGGATCTGCTCAGGTGATGCTGCGTCGAGAAACTGCCGGAAGGCCGAGCGATCCGTTGTCAGCGGCATCTGAAGGAAGGCATCGCCGGCGAACGTGACCAGCGCAACGCGGTCGCCTTCGAGGCGGTCGACGAGCCGCAGGAGTTCCAGCCGCGCCCGCTCCAGACGGTTCGGTGCGATGTCTTCGGCCAGCATCGACGCCGATAGATCCAGAGCAATCACCAGGTCCAGCCCGCGCGACGAAACCTCTCGCGGCGACGTCCCAAAGCGAGGCCCCGCAAGCGCAACGGCCAACGCCGCGGCCGCTACGATTAGCGAAATCTGACGGAAGCGGCCATTCGCCTCTCCGCTGCCCGACAGAAGTCGCTCCAGCACGCCGGGCCGAGCAAATGCATCCCGATCTCGACGCGTCGACTTTACGGCATGCGCCAGCATCAGCGCCACAATGGCGACGCCTATCCAGGCAAAATGACTATATGGATGCAGCCATTCCACGTTCAGGTGGCGTGCTCAATGGGCGATGTATTGATGGTCTGCATGTGAATCAGGCGGGCCAGAGCCGAAAGGCAGTGGCGCGAAGGACAATCTCGATCAGGAAAAAAACAAAGGCCGGCCACAAGAAGAGAGCAAAACGCTCGCCATACTCAGTGTGGACGTGTTGTTCAATCTCGGATTTCTCGAGCCGGTCGATTTCGGCGTAAATCGCCCGGAGCGCCTCTTTGCTGCCCGCGTGGAAATATTGCCCGCCGGTGTGCTCGGCGATGTGCCGGAGCGAGGCCTCGTCGATTTCAACGGTCGCGGGCATCGCGGGGTGGCGCAACTGCTCAGGATCGTCGTCAGACGCACCGCTAACGCGGCCCACGCCAACCGTGTAAACGCGGCTTCCGAGCGTCCGCGCAAGTTCCGCTGCCGTCACCGGATCGATTTCGCCGCGATTGTTCTGGCCGTCCGTCAATAAAATCACCACACGGCTGGCGGCATCGCTTTCCCTCAGGCGTGCTACCGCCATGGCCAGTGCGTTACCGATCGCCGTTCCATCTTCAACTACGCCGATCTGCACTTCGCCGAGCATCCGCAGCAGAAACTGATAGTCGATAGTTAGAGGTGCCTGAGTAAACGCTTTGCCCGCGAAGACGACGAGGCCTCGTCGATTTCAACGGTCGCGGGCATCGCGGGGTGGCGCAACTGCTCA
>CBFGYX010000131.1:0-5440 GCA_965653075.1 uncultured bacterium | reverse complement strand
GATGATCCCCGCGCCATCGTTCGTCGAATGTAGGCCACGACCTTCGTTGAACGTCAGTCGCTCATCGCCGATCGTCTTTCGACCATCGTCCAACATTTCATCCATGAAACACGCTCTCTGGCTCCTTCCCCTCTTACTCCTCGCCAGCTGTGGCAACGGTGATACCGCCGATCACCCTGATGCCGAGATCTACCAGGTCCGCGGACGCGTTGTCGAGATCCTCTATGATGGTGAGGCGCTCCGCATCGACCACGAGCCGATCGAAGGCTACATGGATGCCATGCGCATGAATTTCCGGTTGGAAGACCCATCGGAATCCAACCTCGTCCAGCCCGGCGATCTCATCCGTTTTGAATACGTGGTGGGGCCGATGTCCGAGACGATCCGTCAGATCCACCTCCTGCCTCCCGGCACGCAGCTCGATCTGGACGGGATAGCACCAGCGGACACGGTCGGGCAGTAACGCCCTCATAACCGTCCGCCTCGTTATCAGGTTATTGCATTATCCGGCGCACGGATCGTCGCCAGGTCAGTGTAACCACACGACTTCCGACTTTCCCTCGACCAGATGCGCTGCCTGTTATTGCTACTGACCGCCGGATTCTTGCTCGCTGCGTGTACCGAGACGCCTGACTATGGCACGCCAATCGATCGGGACTGGGCACAGATCGTAGAGCGCGACACGCTCGTCGCGATCATGTCGACCAACTCTACGGGCTATTTCCTCTACCGAGGCGAGCCGCGCGGTTTTGAGTACGAATTGCTGCGGGCGTTTACCGACGAGCACGACATCGTCCTGCGAACACGCGTCGTTCAGGAGCGCGATGAGCTCTTTCGGGCGCTCAACCGAGGCGAGGGGGATGTGGTCGCGGCCCGGCTGCTACCGATGGAGGTCGATACACCGTACGTCGCCTTCACGTATCCGCTGTATCGAACCGAGCCCGTCGTCGTCCAGCGGAGTGACACCATCGATGACACGCGCATACCGGACGAGGTTGAGGAGATCATCGAAGCGGTGCCCGACACGCTCGTGCCCGCCGCTACCGACGACTCGATCGAGATTCGTGCGCGTCTCATCACACGTCCTGAGCAGCTCGCCGGAGAAACCGTTCACCTGACGCGTGGCTCGTATACAAATCGATTGCTCGAACTGTCCGACAGCGTCGACGGCGACATCCACGTGGTGGAGGTGGAGGACGACGTCAACGATGAAGCCCTCATCGCCGGTCTTGCGCGCGGCGACGTCGAGCTCATGGTCTCGCAAGGTAACCTGGCGCGGCTTTCACAGGGCCAGTACGAGAATATCTTCGTCCGGCCGGCTGTCGGGCAACCACATGCGGTGTCGTGGGCCGTGCGGCGGAATGCTCCTGATCTCCTCGACGCGTTTAATGAGTGGCTCCAATCAAATAGCGGATCCGAACTTTTTAACTCACTCTATCAACGCTACTTCATCGACCGGACGAACTACGTCCTCCGCATGAGCGACGAGTATCTGACAAGTGAGACAGGCAGGCTCTCGGAGTATGACGACCTGTTGTACGAAGCCGCATCGGAGATCGGATGGGACTGGCGGTTACTCGCCGCCCAGGCATATCAGGAGTCTCGTTTCGAACCCCGCGCACGGTCGTGGGCCGGCGCTCAGGGTCTGCTTCAGTTAATGCCGGCCACGGCCGCGGAATTCGGCGTCTCGAATGTTGACGATCCACGCGACAATGTCGGCGGGGCGGTTCGCTTCATTCAGTGGCTGACAGATTACTGGAGCGAGCGAATCGGCGACGACGATGAACGGCTGAAGTTCATCCTTGCGTCGTATAACACGGGTCACGGCCACGTCGAGGACGCGCGACGGCTCACGGATAAAAACGGCGGTCCGGATGATGTGTGGGAAGAAGTCGCCGTCTGGCTGTTGCAGAAGTCAAACCGCCTCGTGTACGAAGATCCCGTCGTTCGGTATGGCTACAGCCGCGGACTCGAACCTGTGCTCTACGTCGCCAAGATCCTGAACCGGTACGACCATTACCGCGAGTTCGTGACCGAGGAGCCGATCAGTGGCGAAGATCCCGTGCATCGGCCCGTTACGGCAGTCATTCAGTAAAGACTTATGTCAGCAGCGCCAGACGTTCAGACGGCCGCGTGACCGCCACGTAAAGCAGCGCTCGCTTCTCGGACCCACGGCAGGCATGCGCATCGCGCACATCCACAAATGCCGTGTGATACGTCGAACCCTGTGCCTTATGGATGGTCGAGGCATACGCGTAATCGACGTCCGCAAAACGCTCGCGCAGCCCGTAGAACTCGCGCCAGTCGCCCTCTCCACGAATCGCATCCCGCTTGATCTTACTGAGCTCACGCTCGAAGCGACCCAGCTCCGTCTCATGGAGCACCTCGATCTCACGCCATTCTTGAAATCCGACGCTGTCGACCGTCAGCCTCCACACTCGCCAGGACTCTCCCCGCGCATCCTGCGCCTCATCCTCAACGGCGTCAATTACCCGCACTTCCTCGCTGTTGATGATGATCGGCATCTCGCCGTCGTACCAGGTCTCGCGCGCCACCAGCCATTCGTCTTCCACGAACCGCGCATTGGCATCGGGAAACAGCTGTCCGCGAATGTACCGGTTGTAGTCGCGTACCGTCCGATTCCTGTAAGCCAGAATGCGGGCGTGATTGGCATCGTCGTGGAAGCGCTCATCCTTGAACGCTCGCATCGCGCTGTCGAGAAACGCCTGCCGGTTGCGCGTCACGCCCACGCCATGGCGCCCGTCGAATGCCGACTCATAGCGAACCTCAACCTCCGATCGAAGCTGCGTGGCAAGCGTGATGATCGGGTTGTCGCGTGCCTGCCGGACGACGTCCTCGAGGCAGGGACCCTCCAGCTCGAAGACGGGCGATGATCCTTCGTTCACAGGCGGCAACTGCGCCGGATCTCCCACAAAGATGAACTGCTGCCCCCACGCTTGCTCGATGTGCGTCCACTCTTCCAGGCCGATCATCGAGGCTTCATCCACAATCACGACCGCGACTTCCGGCATCTCGTGCCCCGGCTCGGGCTCGAGGCGATAGGAGCCACGTCCGTCCGGCTTGAGCCGCAGTCCGAGAAACGAGTGAATCGTCTGCGCGCGTACATCATTGCCGGCTAATTGATCGCCCAGCACACGTGCTGCCTTGTGCGTGGGTGCGCAGGCGGCAACCTTGATGCCCAGCAGGTCCAGCTCATCCACGAGCCGCCGCATCAAGAAAGTCTTGCCCGTGCCCGCATATCCTCGCAAACAGGTATAGCGGACACCATCCTTGACGCGGCGCAGGATCTCCTTGAGGGCCTTTTTCTGTTGTCGAGTAAGTGCAGACATACGGCGCGATGAGGGACCTCAGTAGAGATGATGTTGAAGCGGTTCGGAACCGATACGGGTCGCTATAGTATAGGGGGGTACCCTATAAACAGCGAATCATTTCCATCATGATGAACGAAGTAACCTACACGATCTCCGGCATGAGCTGCGAACACTGCGTGAAAGCTGTAGAGAACGCACTGAAAGAGATAGACGGCGTCACCGTTCGTAACGTTGAAATCGGCCGGGCGGTTGTCGCTTACGACGACGATCAGGTCAAGGGTGCGGAGGTAGTCGCGGCGCTCGAAGAGGAAGGCTACAGGGTGGAGGAATGAGCGCATGCAGATGAGTCCGGAGAAAAAGGAGGAGGTGCTGAACCGCCTTCGGCGAATAGAAGGCCAGGTTCGTGGCATCCAGCGGATGGTTGAGGATGATCGCTATTGCGGCGACATCCTCAGCCAGTTCGCGTCGGTGCAGCAGGCGTTGAGGGGTGCGTCGGGTATGGTTACGCGCAATCACCTCGAGACCTGCGTCACCGACGCGATCCGCTCCGGCAGCCCGGAGGCGGCCGAGCGCACGTACGATGAGATCATGACACTATTAAGCAGGCAGTTGGGATGAGCAAGGTTGAGGAGGCAGCAGAGACTTCGGTACTTCAAATTCCCGTCGAGGGGATGACCTGCGCGTCGTGCGTGCAGCGCGTCGAGCGGGCCATCGGAAAGGTCGACGGTGTCGAGTCGGTTGATGTCAACCTCGCCACGAACAAGGCGACGGTGCGGTCGAAGAACGGGATGCCGGCCAAGACGATCATCGATGTCGTGACCGGCGGCGGCTACGACGTACCGCTGACAACCGGCGTGATCGACGTTGGCGGCATGACGTGCGCCAATTGCGTGAACCGCGTTCGCAAGGCGCTTGCCAAAGTCGAGGGCGTGGTCGCGGCCGATGTCAACCTGGCTACTGAGCAAGCCACCGTCGAGTACGTGCCCGGTGCCGTTGAGACCGATGAACTTCTCGCCGCCGTTACATCAGCCGGCTATGAGGCCGCCTGGCACGAAGATGTGGCCGAGGATGATGCCGAGACACGCCAGGAAGCCGCGCGCAAGAAGCTGCTGCGGCGGGTGGTATTCGCCGCTGCCTTTACGCTGCCGATTATCATATTGGACATGGGCGGGATGATGATTCCCGCTTTTGGTGCATGGCTCCACGAAACGCTCGGCAGGCAGGGGTTGCATGTCCTGCTGTTTACACTGGGCTCGGTCGTTCAGTTTGGCCCCGGCCTGCAGTTCTATCGCACCGGCTGGGCATCGATCAGGCACGGCAGTCCAGACATGAACGCGCTGGTCATGATCGGCACGACCGCCGCCTACGGCTACTCGGTCGTGGCCACGTTCGCGCCGGGCATTCTTCCGGAGGGCACCGCCCATGTCTACTTCGAAGCCGCTGCCGTCATCATCACGCTCATCCTCGTCGGTCGCTATCTCGAGACGATCGCCCGCGGCCGCACGAGCGATGCCATTCGCAAGCTCCTTCGTATCCAGCCGCGGACGGCCCGAGTCATGCGTGGCGATGAAGCCGTTGAGGTCGAGATCGAAGCCGTCGTACCCGGCGACCGCATCGTGGTGCGGCCCGGTGAGAAAGTCCCGGTAGACGGCGTTGTCGAAAGCGGCAGTTCCTTCATCGACGAGTCGATGATCTCGGGCGAGCCCGTGCCCGTTGAGAAGGAGGAGGGCGCCGAGGTCATCGGCGGCACGATGAACCGCACCGGCAGCTTTGTTTTCCGCGCCACACGTGTCGGGCGCGACACCGTCCTCGCACAAATCATCAGCATGGTCGAATCGGCGCAGGCATCGCGCCCGCCCATCCAGCGCCTGGCCGACCGCGTCGTGGCTGTCTTCGTACCCGTCGTGCTTGTCATCGCCGCCATCACCTTTGCAGTGTGGATGATCTTCGGTCCGGACCCGGCGCTCACGTTCGCCGTCGTTAACATGGTCGCTGTCCTCATCATCGCCTGCCCGTGTGCTATGGGGCTCGCGACACCGACCTCAGTCATGGTCGACACCGGCCGCGCAGCCGACATGGGCGTACTCTTCCGCAAAGGCGAGGCGCTC
>CBFGYX010000130.1:0-5450 GCA_965653075.1 uncultured bacterium | reverse complement strand
ACCGACCGCCACATGCTGCCGGAGGGCTACGCGCTGAAGCAGAACTACCCGAACCCGTTCAGCCGGCGCACCATCATCGAGTACGAGATGGGGCAGACCGGCCATGCGCTCGTGCAGGTCTTTGACCTCCTGGGCCGTCGGGTTGCCACGCTCGTCAATGCCGACATGCCGTCAGGCGTGCACCAGATCGAGTGGGACGGCCGCACAGATAATGGTGCCGTGGCTGCCAGTGGCGTCTACTTCTACCGCATGCAGGTGGCGGGCGCACAGAAGACCCGCAGCATGGTTGTAGTCCGATAATCATCGGAAAGTAGTGAGGTGGGGAGGTGGTGGAAAGCCGCCTCCCCACACTCATTTATACCCTCGTGTCAATCCCGTCTCCGCCCTCAATTTCGTGGCAGGCAGTTGGTAAATGTCGGGTCCCGGCGCCGCGCTTGTCGCCGCTCATGGTGGCGTAAATCTGCGCATGTCAGCTGCGGCTCCGTCGCGCCTGGTTACCCATCATTTTGCAATCGGCCTGGCAGCACAGTAGTTCAGCAGGTAGTAAAGTCATCGGGGAAAAATGTATCTCCACCCAATCGATCTCGGTATTATCGCGGCGTACATCGCCCTGACACTCGGGATCGGCTTCTGGATTTCAAAACGCGCATCCAGAAGTCTCAATAATTACTTCCTCGGTGGCAATAGCATCCCCTGGTATGCGCTGGGACTTTCGAACGCCTCCGGCATGTTCGACATCAGCGGTACGATGTGGATGGTGTATCTGCTCTTCATATATGGGCTGAAGAGCATCTGGATACCATGGCTGTGGCCGGTATTCAATCAGATATTTTTGATGGTATTCCTGTCGATCTGGCTGCGACGATCGGGCGTGATGACCGGCGCGGAATGGATCAAGTTCAGGTTTGGCGATGGACGCGGTGCTCAGTTAGCGCACCTCATAGTCGTCCTCTTCGCGATTTTCAATGTGATTGGCTTCCTCGCTTACGGCTTTATTGGCGTCGGGAAGTTTGCTGCAGCCTTTCTCCCGTGGGAGCTCGCGGCCGATCCGCAGACCAACGTCAACCTGTGGGGCCTCCTCATTACCGCTATAACAACGCTCTATGTGGTAAAGGGTGGCATGTTCAGTGTCGTGTTTACGGAGGTCTTTCAGTTCGTCATCATGACGATCGCGTGTGTCTGGGTGGGGATGATCGCCATCAACCAGGTGTCGCCGGATATGCTGGCCGCGGTGGTGCCGGATGGCTGGAACAGCATCTGGTTCGGGTGGGAACTCGGCCTCGACTGGTCGGGCATGATGGAGACGGCGAACGTCGCAATTTCCCAGGACGGCTTCTCGATGTTCGGCATTTTCTTCATGATGATGCTTTTTAAAGGCGCGCTCCAGAGTGCCGCCGGACCGGCCCCTAACTACGACATGCAGCGTGTACTGTCGGCCCGCACACCGCGGGAAGCCGCTAAGATGAGCGGACTCGTCAGCCTGGTCCTGCTCGTACCGCGATATATGTTGATTGCAGGCTTTGCGGTGCTGGCGCTCGTCTTCTTCTCCGACCAGTTCAACGCGATGGGGGCTGACGTCGACTTTGAGCTTATCCTGCCGCTCGCAATGCGTGAGTTCATCCCCGTCGGACTTCTTGGACTGCTCATCGCGGCACTCATCGCCGCCTTCATGTCGACATACGCCGCTACCGTCAACGCCGCGCCGGCCTATATCGTCAACGACATCTACAAGCGGTATATCAATCCGAACGCCTCAGAGCGCAAGTACGTCTGGATGAGCTATGTCACCTCACTGGCAGTGGTCATCGTAGGAACGGCGCTTGGTTTTGTCATTCCCGATCTCAACACGGTCGTGCTGTGGATCGTCGGCGCGCTCTATGGCGGCTATACGGCGGCGAACCTGCTCAAATGGTACTGGTGGCGGTTCAACAGTTACGGATATTTCTGGGGGATGGTGGCCGGACTCGTGAGCGCGGGCTTCATTCCCGAGCTGATGAACCTGATCTGGGGGCGAGGCACCTTCGGCGAGGCGGCGCCTGTGTACGCCTTTCCAGGGATTCTCATCGTGTCGCTCATTGGGTGCGTCGTGGGAAGTCTCAAGACGCCTCCGGATGACGTGGAGGTGCTAAAGAACTTTTACCTCAAAGTCCGCCCGTGGGGCTTCTGGGGGCCGATTCACGACCTTGTTGCCGCCGAGAATCCGAACGTGCTGCGGAACGGCCACTTCAAGCGAGACATCGTCAACGTGGTGGTTGGCATCGTGTGGCAGACCGCGCTGACGGCCACCGGCATCTACATCATCCTCCAAGATTTTTCGGCGGTCCTTATCTGCGTGACGCTGGTCGTGGTCACAATGGGCATCCTTAAAGTGAACTGGTACGACCGGATGGAGGACTATCCGGCGGATCTGGTTGAGGTTGATTCGCCGGTCGCCGAGGTGACCGGCAACTGAGATTTTATCGAGGTAGTAATCACGAGAATGAAAAAGATTGTTGGTGCACCAGGTGGTGGAGTTAACGACTTTCGCCGACGATTGCAGTTACTTTCGTCTCAGCAGGAAGCACTACTGTCGCGCGAAAACGAACCGGTCGAGCCGTCGAATGGTGTCATCACAAAATATCGCCATCCCGTTCTAACCGCCGCGCACACGCCGCTGACGTGGCGGTACGACCTTGACCCCGATCGGAATCCGGCCCTCATCGAAAGAATGGGGATTAACGCCGTGTTTAATCCCGGCGCCATCAAGTGGAACGGCAAGTACCTGCTTGTGGCTCGCGTGGAAGGTGCCGACAGGAAATCATTTTTCGCCGTCGCAGAAAGCGAGACGGGCGTCGACGGCTTCCGATTCCGGGATGAGCCGTTGCAGTTGCCGGAGACGTCGGAGCCCGACGTCAACGTGTACGACATGCGCCTGACGGAGCACGAGGACGGATGGATTTACGGTGTTTTCTGCACGGAGAGGAAGGATCCGAACAACGCCGATCCCTCGGCGGCAGTCGCGCAGGCAGGGATCGTTCGAACGCGCGACCTGGTCGAGTGGGAGCGGCTTCCAGATTTGAAGACGCCGTCTGAGCAGCAGCGAAACGTCGTCCTGCATCCCGAATTTGTGGATGGACGCTATGCCTTTTACACGCGCCCGCAGGACAGCTTCATCGACACGGGATCCGGTGGTGGGATCGGGTGGGGGCTGTGCGATGACATCGAGCAGCCGGTGATCACGCAGGAAAAGATCGTCGATCGCCGGCTCTACCATACCGTCAAGGAAGTGAAGAACGGCCAGGGACCGCCCCCGATAAAGACGGCGGAAGGCTGGCTCCACCTGGCGCACGGCGTCCGGAATACCGCCGCCGGACTCCGATACGTGCTCTACCTCTTCGTAACGGCACTCGATGAACCGGATCGCGTGATCTACGAGCCGGCCGGATACATCATCGCTCCGGAAGAAGAGGAGCGTGTAGGCGATGTCTCGAACGTGGTCTTCGGCAACGGCTGGATCGCCGAGGACGATGGTACGGTGCTCATTTATTACGCCTCATCAGACACTCGCTGTCATGTAGCCACGACGACCATCGACACGCTGCTGGACTATTCCCGAAATACCCCTGCCGACACGTTGACGACCGGCGGCAGCGTTCAGCAGCGCATCGACCTCATCCGCCGAAATGCCGAGTACCTGAAGTCTACGCGTCATGCCGGCTGAGCGATTGATACGGCTGCGCAGTGCGGTGCGCGACGAACTGACCCGGCGGATACTACCGTTCTGGCTCACGCACACCGTCGACAGATCCAACGGTGGTTTCGTCGGGCAGGTCAGCGCAGACAATGTCCCCGATCCGTCGGCGCCCAAGGGCTCCATTCTGCATAGCCGGATTTTGTGGACCTTCGCGGCCGCATATCGGGCCCTCGGCGATGAAGAGTACCTCAAGGCGGCATCGCACGCAGCGTTGTTCCTGCGTAGGCGCTTCGTCGACGAACGCTACGGCGGTGTCTACTGGATGCTCGACGCACGAGGAAAGGTTCTCGACGACCGCAAGCATGTCTACGCCCAGGCGTTCGCGATATACGCCCTGGCGGAGTACCACCTCGCCACCGGCAGCGACCGTGAGCTCCAGTGCGCGATCGACCTGTTCGAGCTTATCGATCGCTCGGCCCATGACACCGAGCATGGCGGGTATGAGGAGGCCTTCGCCCGCAACTGGACATTGCTCGAGGACGTCCGCCTCAGCGACAAGGACGCCCACGAGCGCAAGAGCATGAACACGCATCTGCATGTGCTCGAAGCCTTCACCAATCTTTACCGGGCGTGGCCCGATCGCCGTCTGCGCGAGCGGCTCTACGAACTCGTCGCCGTCTTCCTCACCCGCATCATCAACGAAAAGGAGTCCACGCTGATTCAGTTCTTCGATTCAGACTGGACGCCGAAGAGCAGCGCGACATCGTTCGGCCATGACATCGAGCATGGCGGGTATGAGGAGGCCTTCGCCCGCAACTGGACATTGCTCGAGGACGTCCGCCTCAGCGACAAGGACGCCCACGAGCGCAAGAGCATGAACACGCATCTGCATGTGCTCGAAGCCTTCACCAATCTTTACCGGGCGTGGCCCGATCGCCGTCTGCGCGAGCGGCTCTACGAACTCGTCGCCGTCTTCCTCACCCGCATCATCAACGAAAAGGAGTCCACGCTGATTCAGTTCTTCGATTCAGACTGGACGCCGAAGAGCAGCGCGACATCGTTCGGCCATGACATCGAAGCCTCATGGCTGCTGCTGGAGGCGGCTGAGGTGCTGAGTGACGATGCGCTTAGTGAGCGCGTCCGCACGGCCTCACTGATGATTGCGCGCAGAGTAATGCAACGCGCGCTCGATGCTGACGGCGGTCTCGTGTACGAAAGCCGGGACGGGCGCATCACCGATGCCGACAAGTACTGGTGGCCGCAGGCCGAAGCCGTCGTGGGGTTCGTCACGGCATTCCAGATCTCGGGCGATGAAGCGTTTTTTCACGCCGCCGAGCGGGTGTGGGAGTTCACGGATCGGCACATCGTCGATCATGTGCACGGCGAGTGGCACGAGCGCGTGGATCGACAAGGCGCCGCCTATGTGTCGGACAAGACGGGGCCGTGGAAATGTCCCTATCACAACGGCCGCATGTGTCTGGAAGTCATGCGCCGCACCGCTGAAGTCCGGTCGGTACAAGCACAGGCTTCATCGAGATAGCTCAACACGATAGAGGTGGAGAATCTGATGCATCCGCTCATCACCATTCATGACGACACAATCAGGATGAAAGTATCTACGATCGCCATCGCGCTGGCCTGTTTCGCCGTCTTGACATCCGGCTGTACGAGTCAGGGAGCGCCGGCTGCAGCTGCGGGCGGACCCGTCGACGGCAATGCGACGGCCGAAACTCGCGCGCTCTTCCACAACCTGAGGGAAGTCGCCGGTACCCACATC
>CBFGYX010000129.1:0-5503 GCA_965653075.1 uncultured bacterium | reverse complement strand
GCACGCGATTAAGCAGGAATGATTGCCCATTGTTTTACTGTCTCCGTTTTTTATTCCTGCCACTCCTTCCATTCATCCCTTCCATCCACCAATGACTGACCGATGACGGTGCCGGCGAAGCTCGGCCTGCTGATTGCGGGCGTCGGCATACTATTACTGCTCGTCATCGTGGTGCGCCTGCCCGCATTCGTGGCGCTGCTCGTCGCGAGCCTGATCGTGGCCGTGATCGGAGGCATCCCGCTCGTCGAGATTGCCGGCGTAATCCAGGAAGGCATGGCGGGCACGCTGGGCTACATCGCCATCGTGATCGGCGTAGGAGCCATCTTCGGCGAGTACCTGCAGCGATCGGGCGGCGCTGAGCGAATTGCGACGCATATGCTCGAGCGCTTCGGGGAGACACGCGCGCCATGGGCCCTCGGCGTTACCGGACTCGTCGTGGCAATCCCCGTTTTCTTCGATGTGGCCCTGATTCTCTTTCTGCCGCTCATCTACACGATTGCGCAGCGCACCGGGCGCTCGTTGCTTTACTACGCGATTCCGCTGCTGGCCGGCATCGCTGTTGCGCATGCGTTCATCCCGCCGACCCCAGGTCCGGTTGCCGTTGCGGCACTCATCGGCGCGGACCTCGGCTGGGTGATTCTGTTCGGGATCGTGTGCGGATTTCCTGCGATGGTGGTAGCGGGCATCATGTTCGGACGATTGGCCGGGGATCGGCTTCACGTTCCTGTGCCCGAATTCGTTGTGGACAGCGCGCCGGATGAGCGCGGGCGTGTGCCGAGCTTTGGTCTGACCGTGGGCCTCATCCTCGTTCCGCTGCTTCTCATTCTGACGAGCACGGTCTCGAGCGTCTTGTTACCCGAAGACGATGCACTGCGCGGGGTGCTGCAGTTCATCGGCCACCCGTTCACCGCGCTGATTATCGCCGCCCTCCTCGCCTACTACTTCTTCGGCATCCGCTGTGGCTATACGCGCATGGAGCTGCAGGATTTCGCGGGGCGCGCGTTGGAGCCCATCGGGATGATCATCCTGGTGACGGGCGCAGGCGGTGTGTTCGGCCGCGTGCTCATCACGACAGGCATGGGCGAGACGTTGACCGAACTGATGGCGGCATCCAACATCCCCATCATCCTGTTCGCGTTCATCGTGGCCGTGATCATCCGGGTCTCGCAGGGTTCAGCCACGGTGTCGATGGTGACCGCTGCCGGCCTCACCGCTCCGCTTGTTGCCGCAGGGGCTTACTCGGGCCCGATGCTCGGCCTGATCACCGTGGCCATTGCGTCGGGTGCGACGGTGCTTTCCCACGTCAACGACTCCGGCTTCTGGCTCGTCGGGCGATTCCTGGGCCTGAGCGAAGCCAACACGCTTCGGACGTGGACGATCATGGAGACGCTGGTTGGTGTGGTGGGCGTCGTGACGGCGCTGCTGATCAGCCTGTTCATCCCCTGACGACTGTTCAGCGACGGCATTTTGTCGAGTCGTCAAATGCCGAGTCCGGTCCGGATCGTCTCGACGATCTCTTCAGGCGTTAGTGCGATGTCGACGACGAGCGCGGCGTCAGGCTCCTCGAGCGCGGCAAACTGCGAGGCGAGCAAACCCGCCTTGAAATAGTGCCCGGCACGCGCCTCCATCCGCTGCTCGATGAGCTCGTAGCTTCCCCTCAGGTAGACGATCTTAACCTGGCCGTCGCAACGCAGGATGCGACGGTATGAATCCTTGAGCGCCGAACAGGCGATCACTGCGGGGCTATCGTTCTCAAGCTGCTCGACGATCAGGTCGCGGAGGCGGAAGAGCCAGGGTTTGCGGTCTTCATCTGTGAGCGGGATTCCACGGGACATCCGGTCGATGTTCTCCGGCGGATGGAGATCGTCGGCATCGAAAAACGGCCAGCCGAGCGCCGACGCGAGCTTCAGCCCCACCGTCGTCTTGCCCGAACCCGATACGCCCATGAGGATGATGACCATAATGAGCCCGTCTGAAAGAAACTGTCTTCGATAACGCCCCGCTCAAGGTAGCAAGGCATCCCGAGAAGTGCTGCGGTCGGGTTTGATGTACCGCCGGTGTCGATCCAATTATGGAAGACCGCCTTAAAATCAACAATCGGGCGTGATCAGTGTGGCCGAACCCTGCCGATGGCATCATCACCGTTTCGGCAGCGGTGCCCTCCGGCATCGAGAAGCGGGTCAATATGTACGACGTGCTGGGGCGGCGCGTTTTGCTGCTGCACGACGGTCCGCTGGCGGCGGGCGAGCACAGCCTTCCTCTGGACGCCTCGGCGCTGCCGCCTGGTCTTTACCTCGTTCGCGCCGCTACGCCGGAGGGTTCCGTTGCCGGCAGCCGGGTGACGGTGGTGCGGTAGTGACGCAGGCGGAGGCCGACTCGTCCTGCGACGTCATGAACTCACCCTTTAACACAATGACTCCTGCCACAGGTGCTTGCCGAGAAGGGTCGTCGACCGGTATCCTCCCATGACGCGGACGCTGGGTGTCCGTCGATTCGCACCATCCTTCATCATTCCAACAGCGCCATGCCGGCAGTCTGTTTTCGTCGGTCTTCATCTTCCCTGGCACCTCTTGTCGCCGCGCTAATCGCGATCATTCTCGCCACGCTGCCCGCCGCGGCGTTCGGCCAGAACGTATATCTACTGTACGATCGGTCCGTACCGCAGGCCGCCTACGGTGCGGATCGGCTCGGACGGGCGCTGACCGATCTGGGCTACACAATTATCGACGACCGGTCGGGGTACGACTTCCTCATCAACATCGGAACGAATGCCGTCACGCTCGACAGCGAGGCATTCGCCATCATCCCGGAAGGCCGCTTCATCACAATCAACGGCGGCGACGAGGCGGGGATGGTTTACGGAAGCCTCGCGCTGGTAGAGCGGCTGCGCAACGGTGCCCGCCTCGAGAACGTCGAGGCCGTGACCGAGCGGCCCCACTTTCCGTTTCGCGCGATCAAGCACAACCTTCCGTGGGACACCTACCGCCCCAGCCTTGCGCTCGATCAGCACTACGAGACCGCGCGAAAAATCGAATACTGGGAAGCTTTCCTCGACATGATGGCGGAGAACCGGTTCAACGTCCTCTCGCTCTGGAATCTGCACCCGTTCACCTACATGATCCGGCCGGTCAACTTCCCGGAAGCGAGCCCGTGGACGGAAGCCGAGCAGGAGGAATGGCGCGATCTCTACACCGCCATCTTCCGGATGGCGCGGGAGCGCGGCATCGACACGTACATCGTCCCGTGGAGCATCTTCGTGAGCGAGGAATTCGCGCAGGCGCACGGCGTCGGCCTCGAGAATTTCTATCCCCACTACTACGTCCCGGGAGATACGTCCGAGATCATCAAGCGCTACACACGCGAAAGCGTGACACAGGTGCTCAATGAATACCCGGACCTGACGGGCTTTGCCATTTCCCACGGCGAGGGCATGGCCGGCATGACGCCCCGGCAACGCCAGAGCTGGATGGACGAGACAATCATCGAAGGCATGCGCCTGGCCGACAGGCCCGTGAAGTTTATCCACCGTGTGCCGTTTTCGGCAGGCCTCGGCTCCGAGGGCTCCACGAGTTACGAGACCGAGCGGATCACACGGGAAGCCATGGAGAAGCTGGACTTCTTCGAAGGCCCGATCTGGGTCGAGATGAAGTTCAACTGGTCGCACGCGCACTCCACGCCCCACCTGGTCAAGGTGCACGGCGGCGAGCTCGGTCCGACATACTTCGAGCCGGAACCCGAGAACTACAAGGTCACATGGATGGCACGTAACGAAGACATCTTCGCGCTTCGATGGGGCGTGCCCGATTTCATCCGTTCCCACATCGAGATGAACGACGCCTCGTACGTGGGCGGCTACTTCGTCGGGTCGGACACCTACATCCCGGCGAAGGATTACTTCACGGCCATCGACGATCCGGTCGACTGGGACTACGCCTTCCAGCGGCAGTGGCTCTTCTACCAGCTCTGGGGGCGGCTGCTCTACGACCCCGAGACGCCCGACGACGTCTTCCGGGAGGCGTTCACCCGGCGCTATGGCCCGCAGTCCGCGGATCTGCTCGAGGCCTATTCGCTCGCCTCGGCAACGGCATTGCGCCTGGCCTCTGCGTGGGATTTCCGGTGGGATTTCACGCTCTACAGCGAGGGTTTCATGTCGCTGAACGAGATCGAGGATGACTACGAGCGTTCGCAGATGGAGTACATCTCCGTCGACCGGCTGATCGCGAGGGCGACGACGGACCCGAACTATGTCTCCGTAGAGGATTACGTGGCCGGACGCGCGGCGGGGGCTTCGTTTAGGGATGACCTGGTCACGCCGCCGGTGCTGATCCGCATGCTCGAGGACGACAACAGGCGAGCACTCGCGCTTGTCGAGAACATCGAGACTCACGGCAATGCGTCGCTCCTGTACGAAGTCGCCGACGTGAAGACATGGGCGAACATCGGACTGCACTACGCCGAGAAACTGCGCGGCGCCGTCGCGCTGCAGGAGTATCGCACGGGCGCCGGCGAGGATCGAAAGGCGGACGCAGTCCGGCACCTCGAGAACGCCCTCGGCTACTGGGATGAGGTCATCGCCATCACGCGTCCGCTCTACCGCGATATGCACCTGACGCACTACATGGGCGGCAGCTTCACCCGCGACGACGAACGGCTCTTCCACTGGGAGCACCTCCGCCCGGAGGTAGCCATGGATGTCGAGATCGCGCGGTCGGCGACCCCGGGCCGTGGTAATTGACGCCGGTCTTTTGAAACGCCTCGTTCGTCATCATCTTCCGAAGAGGACAGGATTGAGATGATGAACAGGATTAGTTGCGCACCTTCCGACAAGGCCTCCGAGGGCTTCAGAACAATGACGCTCTAATACACACCGACGCGCTGAAACCTCGGAGGTCTGCCAGCGCCGCCAACGTCATCCCCTCCTGTGTATATCGCTCTCTATAACAAGACCTCCGAGGTCTTCAAAGCGTTGACGCTCCAACACACACCTACGCGCTGAAACCTCGGAGGTCTACCAGCGCCACAACGGCCCTGCGTGTATCGTAGACATAGCCATGCGAATCGCGACCTTCAACATTAACGGTATCCGAGCGCGTCTGCCCGCACTGCTGGAATGGCTCGAAGAGACGCGGCCGGATGTTGCGTGTCTGCAGGAACTGAAGGCACCGTCAGACCGATTCCCGATCGACGCCATCCGCGGTGCCGGGTACGGCGCCGTCTGGCACGGCCAGAGCCGCTGGAACGGCGTAGCGATCCTCGCCCGCGGCCGCGAGCCCATCGAGACGCGCCGCGCTTTGCCCGGCGATGATACCGACGAGCAGTCGCGTTACATCGAGGCCGCCGTCGACGGGATCGTCGTGGCGTGCCTTTACGCGCCGAATGGGAATCCGCAGCCCGGCCCCAAGTTCGACTACAAGCTGGCCTGGATGGACCGGCTGCACGAGCACGCCTCCTCCCTGCTCGCCATGGACAGCGCCGTGGTCCTGGCGGGCGACTTCAACGTGAT
>CBFGYX010000128.1:0-5587 GCA_965653075.1 uncultured bacterium | reverse complement strand
ATAGATCCAGCGATACATCAGCTGTTAAGGAAGAGCTTTTCGAGTTAAAGGTAGCCCGCATCTGGCCGGGGAAGCCGTTTCCAATGGGCGCCACGTGGGATGGACTCGGCGTCAACTTCACCCTTTTCAGTGCTAATGCCGAGCGTGTTGAGCTACTTCTCTTCGATTCCGCAGAAGATACTGAGCCGGCCGTCGTTGTTGCGCTGCCTGACCGAACGGGACCCATCTGGCACGGATATCTTCCGCATGTGAGACCGGGCCAGCTTTATGGCTATCGCGTTCATGGGCCATACAACCCGGAGGAGGGCCACCGCTTCAATCCCAACAAGGTCCTGCTCGATCCATATGCCAAGGCGTTGGGACGGAATCTGGAGTGGCATGACAGTCTGTTCGGATACGTCCCGGGCCACGAAGACGAAGACCTCTCCTTCAACACGGAAGACAACGCCGCGTACGCCCCCCTCGGTGCGGTGATCGAGGAGTGCTTCGAGTGGCACGACGATCGTCACCCGGACGTCCCGTGGAATCATACCGTCATCTACGAGACTCATGTCAAAGGCATCAGCAAGCTGCATCCCGATGTGCCGGAAGCGTTCCGCGGCACATATCTCGGCCTCGTCTCCGAGCCCATCCTCGACCATCTGAAGAAGCTCGGCGTAACTACCGTGCAACTGCTTCCGGTGCACGCGAAGGTCCACGACAGACGCCTCATCGATGCCGGACTGCGGAATTACTGGGGATATAACACGCTGGCCTATTTCGCGCCCGAGCCCGAGTACGCGACGAACGGTGCGATCTCGGCCGTGCGCGATTTCAAGATGATGGTGCGCGCCCTGCACGCGGAGGGCTTCGAGGTGATCATTGATGTGGTCTACAACCACACCGCCGAGGGCAACCATCTCGGACCGACGCTCTCGCAACGCGGCATCGATAACCTGTCGTACTACAAAGAGCACCCGGATGAGAAGCGCTACCTCGTCGATTATACCGGCACCGGTAACACACTCGACGCCGGCGAGCCGCACGTGCTGCAACTCATCATGGACAGTTTGCGGTACTGGGTGCTCGAGATGCACGTCGACGGATTCCGTTTCGACCTTGCCTCGACGCTCGCGCGCGAGCTGTATGAGATTGACATGCTCTCGGCCTTCTTCAAGATCATCCAGCAGGACCCTGTGCTCAGCCAGGTCAAGCTGATTGCCGAGCCGTGGGACGTCGGCCCCGGCGGATACCAGGTCGGCAGCTTTCCGTGGCAGTGGACGGAGTGGAACGGCCACTACCGTGACGTCACACGGCGCTTCTGGCGTGGCGATCACGGGCTGAAAGGCGAGTTCGCCACGCGCATCGCAGGCTCGAGTGATCTATACGAACTATCGGGCCGCCGCCCGTTCGCGTCGATCAACTTCATCACGGCGCACGACGGCTTTACACTCCAGGACCTGGTGTCTTACGAGAAGAAGCACAATGAGGCCAACCAGGAGAACAACCGCGACGGCCACGAGCCCAACTTCAGTATCAACTGCGGGGTGGAGGGAGAGACCGACGATGAAGCCATTATCGCTGAGCGCGAGCGTCGCAAACGCAGCCTCATCAGCACATTGCTGCTGTCGCAGGGCGTGCCGATGATCCTCGGTGGCGATGAGCTGTCGAAGACGCAAAACGGCAATAACAACGCCTACTGCCACGACAACGAGATCAACTGGTACGACTGGGACCTCGACGACCGCAAGCGCGACTTCCTCGAGTTCGTGAGCCGGGCGGTGGCGTTTCGCCGCGACCATCCGAGTTTCCGGCGCCGACGCTTTCTACAGGGGCGCCGCGATACGGACGTCCCGACCGACGTCAAGTGGCTCCATCCGAATGGTCACGAGATGGAAGACTCCGATTGGCAGAACACCGACGTTCAGTCGTTTGGAATGCTGCTCTTTGGAGATGCCATCAGCGGCGTCGACTCGCGCGGCCGGCCGTACGAGGATGAAACCTACCTTCTGCTTTTCAACGCGTCGAGCCGCGAGGTCACGTTCACCCTGCCCGGCGATTATGCCCGGGATACCGGGTTCTGGCATCCCGAGGAGCCGTTTACAGGCGCGCTTGATGCCGCCGACACGTTCGAATCCAATGGGGAGGTCGGCGTAGAACCGCACACGCTGGTGGTATTACGCGCCGCGCGCGATACATCCGGAGATGGCTCGCGGCATAAGGAGGATGCCTCCGAAGCTGACGCGTAAGGTCGTAGCACGTGAGGTGGCGGCGGCGAGCACGCTGCCGCCGGCCTCTACGCGCCGGGTTTGTCGATACGTGTGTCGTCGATATCGCCGGCATCGAACATCTCGCCGTCGATCCATACCCGCGATGGGCTCGTGTGGATCACCCCTTGCGCATAGGCAATTGCTTCTTCGGGCGACCCGGCCGAGACGTTCTCGACTCTGAAATAGCGCTCGTCGTCTCGGTACTCTCCGGTATCGCGCAAGCTCTCGGGAAAGTCGTCGTCGGGCGTGATACCCGCCTCGACGAGCTGGCGGTCGTTCGTGCCGATGATGGCGTCTTTGGGAATCGAGAAGCGGTACATATCGTTTGTCGTCGTTATAAGTGGTTTCCGAATTGCACGCGGTTACATGGCGCTGGTGTTATTCCTCCGGGGAGTGCAAAGCGCCCATGCCTGGGTGCGGGTTTTCGACATAGCGGCCGGACTCGGGTACGGCGACCTCGTCGAAGTTGCGCGCAAGTTGATGGAGGGCGTCACGCATGCCCTGTCCCTGCATTGCGCGGCCGTGCATGCTGACAACAACTTCGGGCTCGAGCGAAGCCAGACGCTCGACCGATGTTCGGGCCGCCTGCCAATCCTGAGTGAAGTACATCGGCGGACCGTGCATCTCCGGCTTCTGTGTCAGCACGGCGTAAGCCGACTCCTGCTTTGTGGTGATGAATGCATCCCCTGAGATGAGCAGGCGGTCGGATTCGCGCCAAAGTGCAACGTGGCCGGGTGTGTGTCCAGGCGAGTGTATCCATCGCCAGTCGGGCATATGCGGAACGCTGCCGTCCGACGGGAGCACACTCAGGCGACGGCCGACGTTGATCGGGCCGCGCGGATAGAACGGCGAGAGTCCGGCCATGATGCCGCCGCCGACGGCAGGGTCGGGCGGCGGGTACGATTTGCGGCCGTCGAGGAACGGCAGTTCAAGTTCGTGAGCATAAATCGGCACATCCCAGTGATCCGCCAGTTCTTCGAGCGCGCCGACATGGTCGAAATGAGCGTGCGTCAACACGATCGCGGCCGGCTTAGCGTCTTTACCGAATCGCTCGGCGGCCAGCCGGCGGATACGCGCGCTCGTACCAACGCCCGCAACACCCGCATCGATCAACACCCAGCCGGCTCGCCCTGGAGGCCCGAAGTAAGCCACATTGACGATTGCATGGCGCTGATACGCCAGATCGGGGGCAACTTCGATCGCGCCGTCGTCAGACTCATGCCCTGCGCGATCGCTCGGGTCGAGTGGTATTTGCTGTTTCATCGGGTGTGGGCATCGTTGGTTCAGCGACTCCTTTGTGATGCAATCACCCATCACCCGGATTATGTCCCTTCGACCTGTTGTAAATCGGTGACGAAAGGAAGAGCGGCTCTACGCCTTCCGCAGCACGTACCAGTTCATTCCGTGATGCGCGAGCGAGGGGAGATCGGGTGCAGGGTGGTCCTGATCCCACAAAACATCCTTCCACTTCGCATCCAGTAGCGTGTCTGGGAGGTCGATTTTTGCTTCCTGTGCGGAGTCGTCTCCAAAGCGAAGACGGACGGCGACCAGCAAGGCGTCGTCATCCGTCTCTCTCATGTAGACGAGCCACCGCGCGGCCCCTTCCCCCGTAACCTGTAACTCGCGGTACGATGCCGCCGCAAAGTCGAAGTCACGGCGAAGGCCGAGGAGCTTCCACAGGACGTATGCCTTGAGCCGGACATCCCGGCTCTCAACTGCGCTCTCCATTTCCTCCGCGTCGAACGAACGATGCTCGAAGTCTTTGAGCAGGGATTCACGTTCCTCGTAAGACACCGGACGTCGGTTGTCGGGATCGACCAGCGAGAGATCCCATAGCTCGCTCCCCTGATAGATATCGGGGACGCCGGGCGTCGTCAGTTTGAGGACGAGTTGGGTTAGCGAGTTTCGAAAGCCGATATTGGCGGCTTTCGTGGCCACGGGGTCGAGCGCGGCGCTGACTCGAGTATCATCCGCCATGCCACGCACGAACGTCTCGAGCGCCGCCTCATACGCTTCATCCGGATTGATCCAGCTTGTGGTCCGCTTACTTTCGCGCGATGCCTTCAGCATGTACTCCCACAGACGATCGGTGAGATTTTCATGGGAGGAATCGCACCAGAGCGCCACCAGCACCTGATAAAAGAGATAGATATCGTCGGGTGATGGACCTCGTTCGGAACGGTAGTCGCCGGCAATTTCATCGAGAGCTTCGAGCGTTGTCTCCCAATCGGATACGATCTCGGTTAACGCGACGAGGCGCATCCGCGTGTCTTCGCCGCGTTTGTGATCGTGGGTTGCAGTTGCGAGCAGGGTTTCGGGATAGCGCATCGCCCGGAACCGACAATGCGAATGGAAGACGGCAGGGGAGAACGTGGTATGATCGGGCTCGCCCCCTACCTCGTTGACGGCGGCAAGGCGGTGGTACCGATAAAACGCGGTGTCCTCTACACCCTTCGCGGTGACCGGCGCCGTGTACTGTTGAAAACGACGCACCCAGGTCTGCTGTAATGGCTTGAGATCTTCACGGACGTCGCCCACGATGACTCGCCGGATGAACTCAAAGACCGAAGGGTCTGTGGCGGGATTGTTGGTCATCGCGCGGTAAATCGCCTCGCGAACAACCTCTGATGCCCCTTCCGGGTCGTATGGCAGGTACGTACGATACCGGCCAAAGGCAGCGACAACCTCGCGCAAGGCATCCTGGAGCCCGATCAGCGTGAAGTCGCGCGTGTGGTAATCGGCTTCTGAAATCCGATCCAGCTCGTTGGAGAGCCGCAGCAACTCGCTTACCAGCGACGTCTCCATCACCAGCCGTTTGCTTTCGAGTACGATGCGCTCGAATCCGTGCGACTCCCCCACGTAGCGGCGGTACGTTCGGTCGAGTGCCTCGCGGCCGTCGGCATCTACAAGAAGATTGACGACGTCGTTCATAAACTCGTAGCCCGTCGTCCCGGCTACCGGCCATTCGGCGGGCAAGGTCTCGCCCTGCGCGAGGATTTTCTCGACCCATATCCGCGTCGGCCCGACTTCGGTGAGCATGTCGAGATATCGATGCGGATCTGTGAGCCCGTCAACGTGATCAATTCGCACGCCGTCTACAGCCGGGTGCGTACATAGCTCGCCCAGCAGTCGGTGCGCATCCCAGAACACATCGTCATCCTCCATCCGCAGGGCGACGAGTTCGTTGACGTCGAAGAAGCGCCGATAGTTGATTTCAGAGCCGGCAATCTTCCAGTACGACAGCCGCCAGAACTGTCGCTCAAGCAGTTCGTGGATGGCCGCGGGCGGCATCTCGGCGAGCATCTCGTCCACGGCCTGATCCTGCAGCACAAGCGCCA
>CBFGYX010000127.1:0-5598 GCA_965653075.1 uncultured bacterium | reverse complement strand
GATCCAACTGGTGCGGGGAGCCGGATTTAACTCCGCGTGAGGATGGAAGCCCGTACGCGCCCATCCACGCCTCGCCGGGTCACTTCGCGTCAGAGGGCAACCCCCATCACAAGCGACACCGACCGCATCGGCCCGGGCATGAGTTCTTCCGAGACGGTTGTCGTTCCTGCCTGGCCGCGTACCTCGATGCCCAGGCGATAGAATCTGGTGTCGATCATCACACCCGCGCCACCGATCAGTCCATAATCGAAGCGGTGCATCGACCCTTCGAGATTGATGATGCCGGGATGGTCCGACACCACGCGAAAGCGCGTCCTTGAGTCAACACGAATGCCCGCGAACGGGCCCGCCTGGATGTAGGGCCTGATGCCCCGGCCACTCGCGATGCCGAGCATCAACGGGATGTCGACGTACGTGTTGGTGAGGCGCCAGTCTTCGAGCTGCGCGTTCACCGCCGATAACTCGCCGCGCGTGGCGCCGCGCACCGCAAGCTGAAGCTCGTTGACGAGGTACGCCGGGCCGAATTCGAGCCGCCGCCCCAGAGCAGCGGTGAGGTTAACCTGACCGCCGGCAACCTCGGTATCGGCGTTTGTATAACCGGCGCCTATATACAGGTAAGAGGTTTGCGCATCGGCTCGACCGGGGCTCAGGATGATCAGCGTAAAAGCGAAAAGGATCGGGGAAATTCCCCACGAACGAAAGCCGAACTGATGCATATAGGAGCGGTCGGTAGAAATTCAGGGTATCGCCAAAAACGCCGGATACGGCGAAAACGCGGAAGCTAACGGTAAGATGAATCCTTCGCCACAGGCTTCGGAAGAGCCAGTTCCCGATGGCGCGCAGCGCGGAACGTTCCTTCAACGCCTTCACTTCGTGTGGTTCTGCGTCGTTGCCATTATCGCAACCTTGCCGGCGGCACTGACACAGGTTATCTCCCACACGTTCGTCCCGACCGATCGAAACTTTAAACGCTGGGCGGGGCTCTGGGGCCGGTCCATCCTTACAGGATCAGGAATTCGAGTGGACGTCGACGTTCAGACGAAGCTGGATCCCGATCAATCATATGTGTTCATCAGCAATCATCAGAACCTGATCGACATACTGGCACTGGCGGGTTATCTGCCACATTCGTTCGGATTCGTGGCGAAGAAAGAGCTGGCAAAAGTGCCATTCCTCGGCCTTGCAATTCGGCAATCCGCATCCATCTTTCTCGACCGAAGTGAGCCGCGCAAAGCCGTCCAGAGTCTGCAGCGCGCCGGCGAGCAAATCCGCCGTGGCATGTCGGTGCTGCTCTTCGCAGAGGGGACGCGTTCGTACGGCCCGGATCTTCAACCGCTGAAGAAGGGCGCGTTTCTGCTGGCCGTGGAAGCCGGTGTGCCCGTCGTACCCGTCGTGATGGTGGATGCTTACCGGCTGATGAACGAACGCAAGAAGTGGTCGCGGCCCGGACGTTTGCGCATCGTCGTCCGGCCGCCTATCGACATCACCGGCATGGCCCGCCGCGATGTACCGGCCCTGATGGACAGGATCAAGGACTCGCTCGACGAACCACTGCGACATCATCGGGCCGAACGTGTATCTTCCATCGCATCATCACAGCATTGAATCCATGTCGGTATCGATTGAAGAAGTGCGGCGCATAGCTCGCCTGGCGCGGCTCGAGTTTTCGGAAGACGAGGAAGAGCGCCTCGCGGGCGAAATGAGCAAGATCATCGGTTATGTGGAGCTACTGAAGGAGCTGGATACGGATGACGTGCCCCCGACCTCGCACGTGCTCGACATCACCAACGTTACCCGG
Organism: uncultured bacterium; assembly: GCA_965653075.1. Taxonomy (GTDB): domain Bacteria; phylum Bacteroidota; class Rhodothermia; order Rhodothermales; family CAZKDQ01; genus CAZRTY01. The sequence goes on along the minus strand of CBFGYX010000127.1, from coordinate 3,800 downwards.
CCCGATGTTGCCACGCAGCGCATCACCCGCGACGACGCGCTCCGCAACGGTCCGGACACCGACGGTACGCATTTCCGCGTCCCAAAGGTCATCGAGTAAACCTCATCGCGTCATCCCTCCCTCCCTCATTATCATTTCTCGGCTGAATGGCACGTAGTAAGCGCAAACCTCCGGTGGCGCTGACCGAGGCCGGGCCCCTCTTCGGCGAAACGTGGTGGACGGGCCTCTCCCCCGCGATGAAGCATGGCATCGCCATCGGGTCGCTTTTTATCGTCGCACTCATCTTCTGCTGGCCGGTCCTCTTTTCGAGCGGCAGCCTGATCGGAGGTGATACCGTCAACTGGCGCTCGATGGCCGAATGGGTGATCGAGCATCGCGAGGAGACGGGAGAGCAGGCGCTCTGGGCGCCTAACGCGTTTGGGGGCATGCCGTCGTACATGATTTCGTACGTGCTCGAAGTCCCTCAGCTCGACCGCATCGTGGTGCACCTCGACCGAATGGTTCGCCCGCTGGCGCATCTGTTTACGATGCTCGCCGGTGCGTACCTGCTGGCCTTCGTGCTCATCCGAATCCATTGGGCAAGCGTGCTCGCCGCGGTTACGTACGGGTTCACCACCTACATGCCCGTCATTCTGGTTGCGGGCCACAACTCGAAGTTCAACGCACTGGCGATGGCCCCGTGGCTGGTGCTGGCATTCGTTTATGTGCTGCGGCGGCCTGCGATACTTTCGTCGCTGCTGTTTGCGATAGCCTTGGCCGTTAATCTCCGCGCCGGCCACGTTCAGATCACGTATTACGCCGCCTTCCTGATTCTCATCTGGTGGATTTCTGAAGGGATTACGTCGGTGCGCGGTGGCCAAGCGAAGTCGTTTGCGCTCTCCACCGGCTGGCTCGTTCTCGGATCGGTGCTTGCGGTGCTGATGGTGGCGCAGCCGTACATGGCCAATGCCGAGTACCGAGCGTTCACGATTCGAGGAGCCGCAGAAGGTGGTGGGGAAGGCGGACTCGCGTTCGATTATGCGATGGCGTGGAGCCAGGGGTGGGGAGAACTCGTCACGCTGCTCATCGCGGATGCGTACGGAGGCGGAGGCGCCACATACTGGGGCCCGAAGACGTTCACCGCCGGACCGCATTACGTCGGCGGCATCGTCATCCTGTTTGCGATCATCGCACTCGTACGCAAGCGGAACGTGACCGTGTGGGCGCTCGCGATCTCCGTCCTCGTGATGACGCTCTTCTCCCTTGGCGAGCATCTCGAACCGCTCAGCCGGTTCGCATTCAATGTCATCCCGCTCTTTGACGCCTTTCGCGTACCCGAGACGTGGTTGAGTGTGATGGTGCTCGCGCTTGCCGTTCTGGCGGCGATCGGATTGTCGGAACTCGGTTCTAAAGAAGAACCACGCCGCGGTCAAGCTGCGGAAAAGCCGATCGCGCTCTGGGCCACGGCAGGCATGCTCGCATTCGTCATCGTGCTGATGCTCGGCCGCGATGTTTTCTTTGATTTTGAGCAGGAGGGGGAGTTCGAGCAACTGGCGGCGCAGGTGGCGAGCCAGCGCCCCGACCTTTCCATCGACGACCCGCAAGTTCAGAGCTTCCTCCGCGGGCAGATGGCCGAATGGCGGGCCGAGCGCGTGGATATGTTTCAAGGGGATGCCATGCGCACGCTGGTCTTTCTCGTCCTCGCCGGGCTCATCGTACTAGCCGTTCGAAAGCGGAAAGTCGCGCCCTGGATCGGACAGGCTGCCATCGTGCTGCTCGTCGTCATCGATCTGACAGGCGTGGGCAGGCGCCATCTGAATGCCGACGTCCTGGTGCCGGTCGACCAGCCGCAGGATCTCATCGCCACCTACGATTTCGACAGATTTCTGATCGAGCGGCGCGAGGCCGAGGGCGGGCCCGGCCACTTCCGGATCTTGTCGCTCGAAGGTGGGAATCCAACAACGAACGCCCGGCCGTCCTTTCACCACGAGTCGATCGGCGGGTACCACGGCGCGAAGTTGCGGTACTACCAGGATTATCTCGACAACGTCCTCTTCGACCCTGAATCCGGCCGCCTGAACCTGCAGGGCATCAATATCATGAACACCCGCTATGTGATTGCAGCGGGAGCCATACCGGGCATGAGCGCGGTGTACCGCGACGATCAGACGGGAATCAGCGTGTACGAGAACCCGAACGCGTTGCCTCGCGGGTTCTTCGTCGGACAGGCACGTGTTGTTGAGGATGATGATGAGGTGTGGAGGCTGCTTCGGACCGGCGAGGTTGACCTCCGTGAAACGGCATTGCTTTCGTCGGCCGCGCCGATCGAGACATCGCCGATCGAGCCTGGCGATGTGGATGTGGAACTGATCGATTTCGGTCCGCACGAAATCAGATGGCGAGTTCAGACGGATGCGCCGCGCTTGTTCGTCGCGAGCGAAGTCTACTATCCGGCCGGATGGCTGGCTTTCGTAGACGACACCGAGACCCCGATCCACCGCGTGAACCATTTCCTGCGCGGCGTTGAGGTCCCGGAAGGCGAGCATGAGCTGACGATGCGATTCAGCCCAAGCACGCACACGACGAGTGTGTGGATCGCCGGAGTTTCGACTTTGCTTGTTTACGGAGGCGTCATCGTACTGCTTGGTCTCGGAATCCGCGCTCGCAGGCGGGATGAAACAGAAGACGAGGCAGCTCCGTGAACATCGACCTCGACACGCTTCCGCCGAACAAGCCGCGCGATTTGCGCTTCGCGCGCACGCTCGACTTTCTGCAACGTACGCTTGCCGCTCCCGCACGCATTCTTGATCTCGGTCCCCCAAATGCATTTGCCGAGGTACTGCGTCGTCACGGATACGACGTCATCAACACACCCGGAGGCGTCGATCTCGATCTGAATCCGGAAGTTGTAGATGATGTCGAGGCCGATGCAACGACCGCCTTCGAGATCCTCGAGCATCTCGTGGCACCGTTCAATGTCATCCGCCGGTTGCCGACGCCGCGTCTCATCGCGACCATTCCGATGCGCCTCTGGTTTGCGCCGGCGTACCGAAATCCAGACGATGCATGGGACCGGCACTACCATGAGTTCGAGGACTGGCAGTTCGACTGGCTACTGGAGAAGAGCGGATGGCGCATCCGAAAGCGCGAGAAATGGAACGGGCCCGCCAACCGGATCGGAATCAGACCGCTGCTCCGGCGCCTCACGCCGCGATACTATGCGGTTGAAGCCGAGAAAGGCTGACGCAGAATGAAGCGCCTGCTCGTTCTATCGTACTACTTCCCGCCCTCGGGGGGGCCGGGCGTCCAGCGGATACTGAAGTTCGTCAAGTACCTGCCGGAGTTTGGCTGGGAGCCTACCGTCGTGACGGTTCGTCCTGAAAACGCGGCCTATCCCAACATCGATCGCTCGCTGGAGCAGGAGATTCCACGAGACATCGACGTCCACCGAACGTACGCCTGGGATCCGTATTCGATGTACGCCAGGCTCCTCGGCAAGCGCAAGGAGGAAACGATCGGCGTCGGATTCATTGGGGAAAACAAAGCTGATCGCCGTTACGCCGTCGGCAAGTGGCTACGCGCTAATGTCTTTCTGCCGGATGCACGGGTAGGATGGACGCCTTTCGCCACATCCCGCGCTCGGCAACTCATGAGGCAGTCGCACTTCGACGCGATATTTTCCACCGGTCCGCCACACTCGACCCACCTCGCGGCGTTGAGATTATCCCGCTCGACAAACCTGCCGTGGCTCGCCGATTTCCGTGATCCGTGGACGGAGATCGACTTCTACGACGATCTTCCGATGACTCGGTTGTCAAAAC
>CBFGYX010000126.1:0-5620 GCA_965653075.1 uncultured bacterium | reverse complement strand
ATTGTGCGAGCGACGGCGTCCGACGGCTCATCACGCTCATCCCCACCAAAATCAAACGGTGCAGTTGAGCGAGGCGAAGGATGAGAGGAGAAGTCGGTAGAAATACGTCTGTCGTGGCCGAGATTGGGAGCGGCAGTATTATCTGAGTCCGGAGAGATTCTTTCCGCGCGATCGTCGCGTAGACCCGCATCCGTATAAATCCGGTTGATGGATGGTGCGGGCGGTGGAGCCGCGAACGTCTCCGCGGCATCAATCGGTGCGAACGGCCGTGGCGGCGCGGGCCGAGGGTTTTCTTCGTACGCGTGGATCGGCAGCGGATCGACCTGAAGATGCGGCGTGTGCTGATGCGATCGTTGATCTGCAGGCTTGGCGGACTCCTCGTCCTCGTCGGGCGCTATCCGGCCCGTCAGACGCTGAACACCACGCTTGATCTCCCGCCACGGCGTGATGAGCCCGTCGTCTTCATGGAGCGACGAGAACGGCGTTGAGGGAGATTGTCTTTTTTCCGGATTCATACCGCTCGGACGAGAGTTGGCGAATCATCGGTCGCGCATATAATCGCGCCGTGAAACCTCAAAATCGGCCGATCAGAGCGGTTCTTAAGCGATCCGGCAATCAGGACGAGAACTGTCCTTCGTCCCTTGCGCGGTCGACATCGATGGCCGGTATGCGGGCTTCGTCGATTAGCCCCAGGTTGGCGGCATGGTGCGCGGCTTCGAGCGTATCGCGTACCGGCACCATCTCCACGCCGTGCGCCGACACCTCCTCGGCGATGCGATGCACCTCGACATCGCGGCGGCTGGTGATTTCGGGTTTGACGTCACGAATGTAGATCACCTTGACACGCCCGGGAAATGACATCACGACTTTCCGATAGATCTCCGGGTCTTTTTGTCCGCTGTCTCCGATCAAGACGAACTGCATGTCGGGATAGGCGGCCATGACGCGCGCGATCTGCGCGAGCTTGTGGTCTTCGTGGCGCGAGGCGATGAACCGCGTTTCGTCGAGCCCGAGGTCGCGCAAGAAAAAGGTGCCCCGTGGGAGATCCTGAAGGTCGAAGACGTCGACCAGGAGGTCGTACAGGTTCCACGGGCTGGAGGAGACGTAGAAAAAAGGGACGGCGGCGGAGTTATCCGGCCCCGCTTGCAATGCGCGGTAGAATGCACTGACGCCGCTGAATGGCTTGCGCATATACGCATTGTGGAAAAGCGTCAGCCGCATCATCGTGAGTGCACTCGTTGCCTCGGTGCGGATGATCGTATCGTCGACGTCGCTGATGACGCCGAAGGGCGAACCGGCGGCCGGGATCTGGACCTCGCCGATGGTGGTGAGCCGATCACGGCGCGGATTGATGGGCGTCAGGTATTCGATGTCGATGTTATGCCAGAGGCGCGTTGGGTCGGCGCCTCGGATGTCGATCGCGGCGTCGTAATAGCCTTCGCCGTCGGTCGCTACGATCTCTGAGGCATCGCCCATGCTGAGGCGGACCGCCGCGCCCGGGATCTCCACGCTGGCGAACCGCTTGTACGACATCCGGAAGTTCTTCCACAGCGAGTCACCCTCCGTCGCCGCCTCGAGGTGGCGATCAACGAGCACCCGGCCATACAGCCACACGCGCTCGCTGGTGCCGAACCCGCGGTAGGGGCGGACGTGAACCGGGCCGATGAGGCCGAGTCGCTTCCGGGTGAAAAAAACGAGGCGATCCAGCCTGTTCTCGGTGCGGACGACGGCTCGCCAAGCGGCTCGACCAATGCGACTCACGTCTTATCGCCTGTGCTTTCGCTCAATACGTCGATGATCGCCTCGATCTTTGCCGGTGCATCGTAATCTCGAACGATGGCGCCCGAATCGTCCACAACCAGCATCCGGAATTCATCGTCCCGGATCTCGAAATGGTCGCATAGCTTCTGAACAACGTCTTCAGGCAAGACGTCGGCATCGTCGCGGCTCTCGCCTTCGGTAAACACTTCCACGATTCGCGGTAGCTGCTCACGATGTGTATCGTCGGCGAGGGCGAAGGTCTGTTGCTGTGCCACATACGCAGGACCACGCGACGACGGCGCGAAAACGAGGAGGAACGGAGGGCGCGGCAGACCCGATATTTCAGGAATTAGCGTTGGCATCGGTGGATGAGGTTCCAGGGTTGTGACGGTGGCAAACCTACGAGGCATACCTGCCACGCATTATCTTGCCTTGTGCTGATGATAATAAGAACCGCATTGAAGCGCCTCCCGGTCCGCGCCGTCCCGTTCCCGTAATAATCCACCGGATATGCCCTGTCTCCTCGGCTTACTCGCCCTTGCCGTACCACGTGTGGTCATTCTCGTGGTCTGGTTCTTCACCGATTGGTTCGTGGGCGTCTTCGACTCGCTGATAATACCGATACTCGGTTTCTTCTTCCTCCCGACGACACTCCTCTGGTATAGTGTTGTTGTTAACGTCTACGGCGGCACGTGGGATACGCTCCAAATTGTGGTAGTCGTAATCGACCTTTCTCCGGGCGGCAGCCGGAGGCGTTGACACAGGACGTCGAATAATCGACCGCATAAATCGTCCCCGGTCACTTTCGATGCATTGACGGTTTCATGATTCATCCCGACAGCAAAATGATACTGATGCACCGCCTTAACGGACTTCGGGCTTACTTCCCTCTCCTGTTCATATTGGCCCTGTTGCCGGCCTGTACATCGCTCGGTCACCCGCAGATGCCGGAGACCGATGCAGCTATGGATGTACCGGAGCCGGCGACGGTGGTTGTCGGTGGAATGGACGCTGAGGCAGACTCGTTCCAGCTCGATCCGGAGATCCGTTATGGCCGCCTCGATAACGGGCTGACGTACTATGTGCGGAAGAACACGGAGCCGGAGAATCGCGCCGAGCTGAGGCTTGTCGTAGGCGCAGGGTCAGTCAATGAGGATGACGACCAACTCGGCCTCGCGCATTTTGTGGAACACATGCTCTTCAACGGCACCGAGCGGTTTGCCGAACAGGAGATCGTCGACTTCATGGAACGAATCGGGATGCGGTTTGGGCCGGATGTGAACGCTTACACATCATTCGACGAGACGGTTTACATGCTCCAGATTCCAACGGACACGGAGGATGTAACGACGCAGGCGTTCCAGATCTTGTCGGATTGGGCCGCGCGCGCCTCGTTTGACCCCGCCGAAGTTGATGCCGAGCGGGGCGTTGTTATTGAAGAGTGGCGGGCTCGGATGCAGAGCGCGCAGGGCCGCATCCTCGAGCAACTGCTGCCTGTTCTGCTGGCGGACTCACGCTACGAGCAACGGCTCCCGATCGGTGACCCCGATATCATCCGCAATGCGGACTACGACACGATCCGGCGATTCTACGATCAGTGGTACCGCCCCGATTTGATGGCGGTTGTTGCGGTGGGCGATTTTGATGTGGAGGAAATCGTGGCCCACATCACACATGAATTCGCCGGTATTGAAGCGCCTGCGGACCCGGCGGCCGAAGCCGTCTTCCCCGTGCCCGACCACGAGGAAACGCTCTACGCGGTCATCACGGACCCCGAGTACCCGTTTGCCGTCGTCGAAGTGGCGTTCAAGACGGACGTCCACCAGATCGTGACCACCGACGATTACCGGCGGAGCCTGCTCGAGCAGCTATTCAACCGGATGCTGAATCAGCGGCTCACTGAGATCGCCCGCGAACCGGAGGCGCCGTTCGTTGCGGCGCAGGTGTATCGCGGCGGGTTCGTCCGCACGAGTGACTTCTACGGATTCCAGGCTCAGGTGCATGAAGACAGCCTGCTGGCCGGGCTCGAACGGGTCGTTATCGAAGCAGAGCGCGCTGCCCGCCATGGTTTCACCGAAACCGAGCTCGAGCGGCAGAAGTCAAGTGTGCTCCGCGCCTACGAGCTTGCCTTCAACGAGCGCGAGAACACGCAGTCGGCTTCACTCGCGTCAGAGTACGTGAATCACTTCCTGAAAGGCGATGCCGCGCCGGGCATCGACTACGAGTACGCGCTCGTGCAGTCGCTCCTGCCGGGAATCACGACGGAGGATGTCAACGCCCTTGCCGACGACCTACTCGACGACGCCAACCGCGCGGTCGTGGTGACCATGCCGGAGCGCGATGATCTCGTGCCACCCACCGAGACGCAACTTCGCGGTGTCTTTGAGGCCGCAACGCAGCGCGAGATCGCCGCGTACGTAGACGATATCGTCGGCGATGCACTCATCGATGACATTCCTCAACCGGGTGAGATCGTAGCCGAGGAACGCTTTGAGTCTGTCGACACCGAGGTGTTCACACTCTCGAACGGCGTCCGCGTGGTCTTCAAGCCGACTGATTTTCGTCAGGATGAAGTGCAGATGTCGGCCTTCAGCCCGGGCGGTCACTCGCTGGTGTCAGATGATGACTACTTCGACGCTGCAAATGCGGCCGCCATCGTGACGCGAAGCGGCGTGGGCAGCTACACGCGCTCGCAGCTTGATCGCTACCTGGCGGGGCGGGTTGTGACGGTTGCGCCTTTCGTGTCGGAGCTCGAAGAAGGAATTCGAGGCAGCGCCTCGCCGTCCGACCTCGAGACATTGTTCGAATTGACGCACCTGTACTTCACGCGTCCGCGGGCAGACTCAACGGCGCTGGTCGCCTTCCAGAATCAGCAGATCCCGTTCCTGCGCAACCGGTCGGCCGCCCCGGCCGCCGTGTTCCAGGATTCGCTCATCGCCGCGCTGTATGGCGACAACGTGCGCATGGCGCCCCCAACGCCTGAGATGGTATCCGGCATCGACCTGACGACGGCGGCATCGGTGTTCGAGGATCGCTTCGCCGACGCAAGCGACTTCACGTTCGTATTTGTGGGGAACGTAACGCCGGAGCGGATTCGTGAGCTGGCGCAAACCTATCTCGGCTCCCTCCCCACCCTTAACCGCACCGAGTCGTGGCGAGATGTCCAACCCGAGCTGCCGGCGGGAATCGTCGAGACCACTGTCCATCGCGGCATCGGCGATCAGAGCCAGACGCTGCTGATATTCCACGGCGGCTTCGATTATAATCGTGAAGCACGGCACCGCCTGTCGTCGCTTCAGGACGTGCTGGCCATCCGCCTGCGCGAGGATTTGCGCGAGTCCCGGTCAGCCGTGTACGGCGTGAACGTAAACGCCGCGACGAGCGACCGTCCGCGCCCGACTTACCAGTTCTCGATCAACTTCACTTCGGATCCTGCACGCGTCGATGAACTGGTCGACGCCGTGTTCGATCAAATCGAGCAGATCAAAACTGAAGGCCCGACTGACGATGAGCTGCAGCGCGTCAAGGAACAGCAACGGCGCGAGCGTGAGACCCAGCTCCAGACCAACTCGTTCTGGCTGAACACGCTCTCGTTTTACTTCCGTCGCGATGAAGATCCCGCCGATGTCCACGGCTTCAATCAGTTGGTCGACAGTCTGACGGCCGAAGATATCAGGGCAACCGCCGCGCGGTACCTCCGCACGGACCAGTACGTCCGCGGCGAATTGCATCCCGAGACGGCCGAATAGGTGCCTCGGCGTCTATCCCACATCTCGATTGCTGGTGCCCGACCTGACTCCCGCGTCCGGGCACCCTCGGTCGACATCAATTCATCGATCATCACAGGACGGACTGGTCT